>JAOUEU010000216.1 GCA_029858555.1 Candidatus Zixiibacteriota bacterium | reverse complement strand
TACTAGATACCGGAATCTACGCCTCAATTGATGTTAAATCCACTCTATTTTGCTCGCGTGTTTGGCCGAAGGGATGGTGTGCCGGCAAACGCACGGGCGAGTCTGGCTATAAAGTAAGTAAGGCCTCTGCGCGCCAAACCGACAGAGCCGGCAGCGCATGAATACGTGCACCACCGGCTCTCTGATTATCGATTCGCGGGCATTGCCCCGCTAGTACGCGCCTACTTGACGGCGATCAGGTCGCCGCTTTTGTTGTAGACCAGTACCTCCGGGTTCTTGGCCGGCGTATCCTTTTGTTCCTTGGTCATCGTGAAGCTGACACTGGCCGTGGCGTTGCCGTCGATAGTCTTGATCGTCGCACTCCAGCGGATCATGACATCCTGTTCGATGACAAACTCGCCGTCGGATTTCTCCGGCATGGCGGCGTAGAATGTGGCGGGGAACTGGGAGGTCATGTATATGCCCTTGACGGCGCGCGCTGTCTCGTTTTTGACGTCGACCCGAACGTTGATTTCGTTTTCGCCGGCTTCGTTTTCAGTCTCGGTTATGGTTTTGGTGACCGTTACTCTCTCCTCGGCATCGGTGTACCAGATGTAGATCGGCGGGACGGTCTTGACACCGTCCATCTGCAGGCGGGCGGTGTTATCGGGCTGCAACTGCAGCGGCACGCTGGATTTGACAATGCGCGTGTTGCGCGGCAGTCTGACGGTGAGGTCAATCGAATGGTCGGCCATCAAAAGGCCGTCGGCCTTGCCTTCTTCGCGCAGGAGCAGGTAGGGGCTGACCGTAGCGAAGCGCGTCCGGGGGGTCAGGACCGATATGGCAATATCTTCGGAGAAGGTGGTCTTCTGGGTGTCGTTGGCGGCGATGCTCAGCTCGCGGGTTCGCGCCAGAAATCCCGGGCTGGTGAGTTTGAGAACAGTCGGCTTAGCTTCCAGATTCCGGATTAAGAAATCGGACGTAGCCTTTTTCCGATTGAGGTCGACCGTCGCCTTGACCCGCACCGACAGGTCGTTTCTGACAGCCACCCGGGGCATCTCGGTCAGCGCCGGGATGCGGCGGGCCATGATATCCTCGGTCACGAGCGGCTCGGCCAGACGGTAGCGCTGAAGAGTGTCTTTGGGCAGGCTGTCCACCCGCAGGGTATCCCCGGCTGTCAGGTGTCTTTGCAGGGTATCCCGCCGGATAGTATCCTGGGCGAACGTCGCCGCTCCGGCCAGTAGCAACAGGCATATCAGCGAAACGGTCACGATTTTGATTCTATTCAAAATGACTTACCTCCTTTCTTTATACGCAGATGTGCCTCTATGGACACTTGCACTTGCTGTCCCAGTTCAGATCGGGTTTGGCCCGGCGCGTGAAATTCCAGCCGTAACCGGCGCCGCAGCGGTCGGGGTAGACGCGGTTGAGGACGTAATCCTGGAACCACTGCTGGCAGTTGCCGCTAAAACGGGGGCCGTGGCTCTGGTTCCAGGTCTGGTCGAGCCCGGCCACGATGCCGCTGGGCTGGCAGAAGTTGCTGTAAATCTGACCGTAATCCATAATCCGGTAGGCGCCCTTGTAGAGAACGACATTGAACTCATGCCCGGGGGCGCGGCCGTTCCAGATGTAGTCACGGTCGAACCCCAGCGCCCGCAGGAGAGCGTGGCGGAGGATGGCGAAGTCCTCGCAGTCGCCGTGGTACATCTTGCCGTCGTTGTACGCGTTGGCCCAGTTGGGGTCCTGTGCCCCAAGTTGCGTCAGGAGATTGGGATAACGCGCCGGGTCGGTGTAATGGATGGTGTAGTAGGCGGGCATGCCTTCGCCGCCGGCGAAATAATTCAGATTGTGGAAGGAGTTAAGGACCCAGCCGTTCGCGGCATCGGTCACCCAGCCC
Source organism: Candidatus Zixiibacteriota bacterium (assembly GCA_029858555.1). Lineage (GTDB taxonomy): Bacteria > Zixibacteria > MSB-5A5 > GN15 > FEB-12 > DAOUUR01. The sequence goes on along the minus strand of JAOUEU010000216.1, from coordinate 3,718 downwards.
ATATAGGCGTCGACATACCAGGCCACGGCCGCCACCAGCATATCGGGGCTGTTCTTGAAAGAGAAGCAGTCGTGAGCGGCTACGTCGACAAAGGTGACATCCGAGTCGGGATAGTTGAACCAGCACAGCGAGGGCGGGTCCCCGAAAATCTGGGCGAAAAGACAGCCGAACCAGAACAGGGCGAGGGCATCCTGGGCCGTCTGTTGCACCTCCTGCATGTTCAGATTAAACAGCCGGGCGCCGTTTTGACTGTTCCAGTCGGTCGGCACCGAAAGGACGTTGTTGGCCCACGGCGGGAGATCGTCGGCGACGCCGAAGCAGGCCCCGGAAGTGGTTACCGGCAGTTTGAAATAGCGGAAGTTGTTGGCGCCGGACGGGTCGTCGTAGGCCATGAAAATCAACAGCGGGGTGGTTTGGCCGTACTTCTCGTAACAGTAATGCGCCAGGCCCGCGCCGTCGCCTTCCATGCCCACACCCTTCAGCATGAAGTAGCGGCTCCAGTCGGTGACCGTCCCGTTGGCCCGGAGATTCCACCCGATACGGTAGCGGAAGTTGTTCCAGGCGGGGTTGTCGTAGCACATGAGAACAAGGTCCTGGTTGCCGTCGAGGTCCATATCGGCGATGACCACGTCGGCGCCCTGGGCGTTGTTGCCCATGCCCGGCGCCCAGAAGTAATTGGCCGTCCAGTTCGTGGTCTTGCCGTCGGTGCCGATGTTCCAGCCGATGCGGTAGCGGAAACTGTTGCCGCCCGGAGGCCGGTGATAAGCGGCCAAGAGGATGTCGAGCTGGCCGTTACCGTCGATATCGGCGATGGCGATTCCCGCCCCGTCACCTTCATCCCCGACCCCGTCGACCTGAACATGGTTACTCCAGCTGGCCGCCACCCCGGAGGTGTTGAGATTCCAGCCGATCTTGTAGCGGAAGTTATTCGCACCGGCCGGATTGTCGTAGGCCATCAGGACCATGTCCAGTATGCCGTTCCCGTCGATGTCGACAATCGAGATACCGGCCCCCTGGCCTTCCCAGCCGACGCCGTCGACCCAATGGTAGCTGGGCATCCAGCTCGAAGCGTAGCCGGTGCTGAAGTTGACGTCCCAGCCGATTTTGTAGCGGAAGTTGTTGGCATAGGCGGGAGCGTCGTAGGCCATCAGAACCATATCGGGCACGCCGTTACGGTTTATGTCTGCGATGGCGACGCCCGCCCCGTGGCCCAGGTGACCGACACCGTTAATCATGGTGTAGGGGGCCATGCCCGTCGTGACGCAGTCGGTGCCGGTTGGCAGGTAGCTGGCCGTGATGTCCTGGCCATACCCGCTGCCGGCCGGCGCGACAGCCAGCATGAGCGCGGCCCCGATGCAAAGCGCTTTCCATTTCGAGCGGGCAGTTGCGGCGGTGATTGATTTCTTCTTTCTCCCCATTAATGCACCTCCTTGCCTTCTCAATCAGGCGGTTTATGATTGCACGAAGGCGACGGGTGTGAAACCCGCACCGCGTGCTTTGACCGGTTGATGGATAGAGTCTCCCCTGCGTATGCACCCTGGTGGGTTACGGCTGTTTCTTGTCTGAGCCTGAACGACGATTGTCCGTTGCCGGAAGCGACAAAGACCCCTTGAGGCGAACCCTCCCGTCATGTCGGGACCGGAATGACCCGCCGGCGCTGCCCTTTGTCTGTTATCTCAGCGCGTGAGGATAACATTATAGAAGTGGCATTTATTGTCAAGGAGAAATGCGACTTTTATGGTATTTGCAGTATTCTTTTATCCGCACCGGTCCTGCCGGGGTTTGGCTATGTTATTCGGAGACTTGGCAATGCGTCGGTCGGGCCCGGCCGCCATTTTCTCCTTGTTCGCAGGTCATGTGGGGGCTATCTTTGATATCTAACCTATCCACAATATCCGCCTGCCGGGCGGTATGCCGAAACCGAAGGAGTTGTCTACATGAGGGATCAAAGAAGAGTATTAGCAGCGATGAGCATCTTCATGCTCGTTCTAATGGCATCATGGCTGATAGTCGGCTGCGCCAAAACACCGCCGTTACCGGAAACGCCGATAAAAGCCGTCAGCAACATCTATCACGGTGTCGACGTCATCGACAATTACCAGTGGCTGGAAAACGGCGAAGATCTGGACGTGCGGCAGTGGACGGAAGCTCAGAACGCATATGCCCGATTGTTTCTCGACGGCCTGCCCGACCGGCCCGCAATCGCCAAACGGCTGGAAGAACTCTACAGCCAGGCATCAGCCGAATTCTATTACTTCACCTACAAGAACGGCATACTCTTCGCTCTCAAAGACCAGCCTCCCCTCGAACAGCCTCTTTTGGTGACGCTGGCCTCGCCGATGGACCCGATCGGCGAGAAGGTCGTCTTTGACCCCAATGTCTTCGACACCACCGGCACCACCTCCATCGATTTCTATGTCCCCTCGCCCGACGCCAAACTGGTGGCTGTGTCGCTCTCCCAGGGAGGCACCGAGATAGGGGATATTCATGTCTTCGAGGTGGCGACCGGCAAAAAGCTCGATGATCATGTTCCGATGGTGAACGGCTTCACCGCCGGGGGAGACGTCGCCTGGACACCCGACGGCAAGGGTTTCTACTACACGCATTATCCGCGTCCCGGTGAGCGGCCGGACGAAGAAATGTGGTTTTACCAGCAGGTGTACTTCCACAAGCTGGGCACGCCAACCCACGACGATACCTACGTCATCGGCGAGGAATTCCCATCGATAGCGGAGATATCGTTTGAAACCTCGGAAGACAACCGCTACGTGCTGGCGATCGTCGCCAACGGTGACGGGGGCGAGTACGGGCACTACCTGATGGACCCGTCGGGCAAGTGGACGCAGATCACGCAGTTTTCGGATATGATCACCGACGGCAAATTCGGCCCGGACAAGGCGCTCTACCTGCTGTCGACGAAAGATGCGCCGCGCGGGAAAATCCTGCACCTGCCGCTCGGCAAAACAAAGCTGTCAGGGGCCAAAACCATCGTCCCCGAAAGTGAAGCCGTGATCCGCGATATCCGGCCGACAGCGAGCATGCTGTACGTGCGCGATCTCGTGGGCGGACCGTCCCAGATACGCGTCTTTGACCTCAAGGGGAAGCTGCAGGGCCTGGTGCCGCTCAGCCCGGTTTCGGCGGTATGGGGCGTAGCTTCGCTGGGCAAGGACAAAATCATATATACCAGCTCCAGCTACCTCGAACCTTCGGCCACTTTTACCTATGAGCCGGGCCAGCAGGAAGCCGTGCGGACAGCGCTGTTTGTTACCTCGCCGGCCGATTTCTCGGATGTGGAAGTGGTGCGTGAGTTCGCCATCTCCAAAGACGGCACGCGGGTGCCGCTGAATGTCATCCGCCGCAAGGGCACCAGGCTCGACGGGACCAACCCGACGGTTCTCTACGGTTACGGCGGCTATGGCATCAGTCAGAGCCCGTGGTTTGACCGCACCCTCAGCCTCTGGCTGGACAACGGGGGCGTGTATGCCATCGCCAACCTGCGCGGTGGAGGCGAGTTCGGCGAGGAATGGCACAAGGCCGGTTACCTGACCGAAAAGCAGAATGTCTTTGACGATTTCGCCGCCTGTGCGCAGCACCTGATCGACACCGGCTACACCAAACCTTCACTGCTGGCGATAAAAGGCGGCAGCAACGGCGGGCTTCTGGTAGGCGCGACCATGGCGCAGCACCCGGAGTTGTTCCGCGCGGTGTGGTGCCCGAG
>JAOUEU010000215.1 GCA_029858555.1 Candidatus Zixiibacteriota bacterium | reverse complement strand
ACGTCGTCGATGAGAATCACGTGCCGGTCGACTATCGGAAAGAGGATATCGGTTCTCTGCACAATCGGCTGGTCCAGCTTGGAGTGCACGTCGTCCCGGTAAAGACCGATATCCATCAGCCCCACCGGCACTTTCACTTTTTCCAGCTCCTCGATAAGCCCGGCCACGCGCTTGGCCAGGTACGCCCCGCGCGTCAGGATACCGATTATGACCAGCGACCGGGGATCGGGGTTGTGCTCCAGGATTTCGTGCGTAATCCGTGTGAGAGCCCGTTTGATCTTTTTGGCGTCAAGTATGGGTTGCGTTATAGCAGCCAATTAAGACCTCCTGATCTGTCACCGACAAAGCCGTCCTCGTCGGCATATATGGATGTGCGATGATTATATTCCGGTAAAACTGAATAATCGTTCATCTTACAACCTTTGGTGACCTCACGGGGTCACCTTAAAAGGTGAGGCTGAGGCAGCCCTGGCGCGATGCCCTACTCGTTTGAACCTGATTATAAGCAATGCTCGACCGGTGTCAAGCGCACGAGGGGAAAATGTCTAAAAAAACTTGTCAGCCCGCATATTGCCCGTCTACCGGCGTCAAAATACTGGCGTTTTCATCGCTTTCAAAGAATTCCCTACAGGAACAATGGTGATATTCGCCTACTCCTCTGAAGTGCAGGACTTTGTCGGCGACGGCGTTGATCAGAGTCCCGTCGTGACTTATCACCACCAGGCCCACGCCGAGCTGTCGAAGCGTCCGAGCCATCTTTATAAACCGGCCAACGCCGGCCGGGTCCAGCCCGCAGGTGGGCTCGTCAAAAACAATAAACTGCGGTGACATCGACAGCACGGCCGCAAACGCCAGCCGCCGCTTTTCCCCCATCGAGAGCGTAAACGGGTCGCGTTCGGCGAACACTTTTGCATCCAGCCCCACCAGGTCAAATAACGCGGTAACTTCTTCGGTAGTGATACTCAGGCCGAGATTCCTCGGCCCGAAGGCGATTTCCTCGGCACAGGTGGGCAGGAAAAACTGCCGTTCGGGCTGCTGAAAAACTCCGGATATCTGCCCCCGTATCAAGGCAATATCTACCTCCTTGCCATCGGCGTCATAATAATCCAGGCTCCCACCACTCGGCCGCAGCAGCCCGCACAGAAGGTGGCCGAAAGTGCTCTTGCCCGACCCCGTCGCGCCAACCAGCCCGACTGTTTCGCCGCCGTTCAGGGTGATGGTCAGGTTCTTCAGGACCGTTCGGCCGTCAGCGTAAGCGAAACTTACGGCGTCCGCCGCCAGCCGGTGCACCAGAGAATTCCTTCCCGATAGCCTTCTCAGCGGCTGTGGAAGCTCAACCGGCACACCGTCGCTCTGGTAGCACAAGCCGGTCTTGTGGCGAAATGACCGGTCGGCTAGAATCTCTTGAGGGGGGCCATCGGCCGCAACGCGACCGCGGTCAAGCACGATAAGTCTTTGGTACCGTTTCGCCACGGATGGATACTGCGTAATGCGTACTAGAATCATGTCGGCATTTTCATGCCTGATTTGCTCTTCTTCCTCACGCAGAGCCACCCGTCCCCGCGCGTCGAGAAATGAATCGGGTTCATCCAGAACCAGCACCGGCGGCTTGCAGATCATCACTGAAGCCAGAGCCACGCGCTGTTTTTCCCCGCCCGACAACTCGCTCGTCAGCCGTGTCCGCAGGTGCTCGATTCCAAAACGTTTTAGTGTCGCCCCGACGCGAGCGTCCATCTCCTCGAAAGGCACGGCCAGGTTCTCCAGGGCAAAGGCGATTTCCTTCTCGACCGTCACCGCCACCATCTGGTTGTCCGGATTCTGGAACAGAATGCCCACTGGTATCGGCCGGTCGGTCACGCCGGTCAACACGAATTCTCCCTGTGACACTTTCAGCAAACCGGCCAGTATGCGAGCCAGGGTGGATTTTCCGCACCCATTCGCCCCCATGATACACACTGATTCGCCGGCGCGAATCTCCAGGCTGAGATCGCGCAGAGCCGGGGCGCCGGCTGAATCGTAGCGAAATGTGACGTTTCTAAGCCTGATCATAAAAAAACCGATGCCCTAAATTAGAACATCGGTCAAAAATGACAAGAGTAATCTGCCGCTTCAACCTTCGTACCGGACATCGAGGTTACGTGCCGCGCTCACCTCATCCAGGCGCCGCACCGGCGTGTTATGAGGCGCCGAAGTGACGACCTCCGGGTTTTCCTCGGCTTCGCGGGCGATCTGCTTCATGATCATCGCAAACTGGTCCAGAGTCTCTTTCGACTCGGTCTCCGTCGGCTCGATCATCATGGCCTCGGGAACGATGAGAGGGAAATAATTCGTAGGCGGATGCACGCCAAAATCCAGAAGCCGCTTGGATATATCCAGTGTCTTGACGCCATATTTCTTCTGGCGACTGCCGGAGATCACGAACTCATGCATACAGTGGGTTTTATAAGGCAAATCGTAGTCGTCACACAGCAAGGCCTTGAGGTAGTTGGCGTTTATGACGGCGTTCTCGCTCACGCGTCTGAGACCGGCCCCGCCGAGAGTCCTGACGTAGGCGTAGGCACGGACAAGATTCGCAAAATTGCCGTAAAAGGAATGCAGGCGCCCAATCGAGTCCGGTCGATCGTAATTAAAAAACAGCTTCCCGTCGGCGTCTTTCTCCAGCACTGGCCGTGGCAGGAATTTGTCAAGCTCCCTGGTTACGCCGACCGCCCCCGCGCCGGGACCACCGCCGCCATGAGGCGTGGAGAGTGTCTTATGCAGATTAAAATGCATGACGTCGAACCCGACATCCGCCGGACGGAAAATGCCCATATTGGCGTTGAGATTCGCGCCATCCATGTACAGCAGACCGCCCCTGGCGTGGACGATGTCGGCTATCTGCTTGACATGGGTCTCGAAAATACCCAGCGTATTGGGGTTGGTCATCATTATCCCGGCAACGTTGTCGTCCATAACTGCCGCTACCGCCTCCGGCGCAATTACACCCATATCATTGGACTTGACCTGGACCGCCGAAAAGCCGACCGAAGCGACCGAGGCCGGGTTGGTACCGTGGGCCGAATCCGGAATGATGACCTTTGTCCTGGCTTCGTTCCTGGACAAATGGAAGGCCCGCATAATCAACAGACCCGCAAATTCGCCGTGCGCACCGGCGACCGGCTGCAGTGAAATCGACGGAAATCCCGAAATCTCGCTCAAAAAGGCCGACAGCTCCCACATCAACTGCAATATGCCCTGCGCCGAACTACACGGCGCCAGGGGATGATGTTCGGTGAAATCCGGCAAAGACGCCGCCACATCGTTAAGCTTGGGGTTGTACTTCATGGTGCATGAGCCCAGTGGATAAAACCCCTTGTCAATGTGGTGATTCTTGACTGACAGACCTATAAAATGCCTCATGGCCTCGCCCTCGGTAACCTCGGGCAGGCCAGCGTCTGCACGGCGCCGGTACTTCTCCGGTATGGCCGCCAGTATCTCGACATCGTCTCTGGTCGTGACCGGGAGGGTGCACCCTCTCCTTCCCGCGACCGATTTTTCATATATCAACAGTGGTTCATCCATCCATGCTGCTCACTTATGTCTGTTCACCTGCAATCAACAAAAAAGACCCGACCGGTCACGTTCCGGGTTCGACTCCTTTCAGCTTATCTATCTGTTTGGTCGCATACTCAACATCTTCAGATTCCGGGTAATGCTCTATATACTCCTGGAAAGCATTTATGGCCTGGGTCGTATCACCCATCTGGCGGTAAGCAATGGCCCTCCATATCTCAGCATCCTGGGCAATCATTTCACCGGAGAAATCCTTCATAATCGACCCATAGGCCTCAAGCGCCTGCTCATACTCCTTGGCCCGACGGAGCATATCGGCCAGCGACATACGACCTTCACCGGACAGTGAATCGGTCGGCTCGCCGGCATCTATTACTTTCTGATACCAATTCCTGGCCTCGTCCGATCCACCCCGGTACTTGTACTTCTCGGCAATCTCAAGGTAAAGCTCGCGATCCGGCTCCAGTTCCGCCCTGGCCAACAGGTCGTCGAGCGTGCCGATGCCATTCTGATAGTCGACTATCGTCTTGAGGAAGTCATCGACTTCCAAGTAGCCTACAATCCTGTCAATTTCTTCCCCGTCCTCACCCACCAGTACGGAGGTGGGATATCCGCTTATATGAAACTCCTGAGCCAGAAGAGAGTCGACCTCGGCGTTAACCTTGGCCAGTATCACTTCGGTGGTAAAGAAATCGATTGCTTTCTGATCAATCAACACGACCGTGTCGAGACGTTTACACCACGATCACCAGTCGGTGTAGAAGTTGACCAGCACCGCCTGCCCGGTGGAGTCGGCAACGGTCCTGGCCTCGGCGTAGTTGGCGAAATACGGGGCAGAGGGAATACTGCTCTGCTTCTCTGCACCGCAGGCGACGATAAGTAACATTATCGCCAACAGGATGGGAATCTGTCCGCTGTGTGTCATGCTTGCTCCATACTCTATAAATTCACGATTGTTGTTATCTAAACTCCGGTCGCACCAGGTCATCACCAAGGATTGTCTCCAGAATGATCTGAGCCTCGCCGCGAAACTCGCGCGGCACCATAATAAGCCGCCCCTCGTCCGAGACAGGCAGCAAGGGAAGGTGTTCGTCGACCGCCCGCCCGGACCGGGTAAACGATGACGACAGGATGACCGATGGAATATTATTGGAATCCAGCGTGCCCCGAGCCATATCCGCCTTGATGTGGGAAACCACGCTGCCGATTACTACCCAACTGTCGTCGGGCTGGACGGCTCCGCAACGCTTCTCGGGGAGAAGGTCCACAAGCTTTTCGTTACAGTCCGAACACAGCCAGCGACCTGCGGGAAACTCAAACCTGCATTTGGGACAGTAAGGCAACTAGGTGTCCTTTCTCTGCCAGTTGTTGCCAATTATCATATCCAGTACTTCAGCGGCCTCCTCCCCGTACACCGCCGGAACCTTCATCACGAACTGCGGTGCTTTCGACTTGAAAAACGGATACAGCGAAAGCCCGGCATCTCCGAAAAAACCCGATTGTGAAAACACCACGGCGGGTATACCGCGGGCGGTCAGGGCTTCCTTAGCCATGTCGGCTGACAATTTATCTCCGATTGTGCCCAGCTCCATCCACTCGCCTTCCGTTACGTCTGCCTCCCAGCCACAAACGTGGCAGGACGTCACGCCGTTCTCCAGCTCCGAGTTACATACGGGACAAGACGCCACTGGATGATAACTCCTTCAATCCCTCGACCAGCCGTGCGACTTCCTGGCCGGTTCTCTTTTCCGTAACCGCAACAATCAGGCAGTCGCCGAGAGTGCGAAACCAGCGGCCAGCGTCGATTCCCGGAATCACGCCCCGTTCCACCATGGCCAGGACAATCTCGCGTGCAGGTCTGGGGGTCCTGACGGCGAACTCCCGCACAAAGGGAGCTTTGAAGTACGGTTCGTAACCGTCCAGTTCAAAGATTTTCCGGGCTGTCTGCTGGGCCCTTTCGGCCGCAAGCAGGGCCACCTGTTTGAGGCCCTTTCTGCCCAGCAGAGTCAGATAAACAGACGCCGCCGTCGCGCAAAGAGCCTGGTTGGTGCATATATTGGAAGTC
>JAOUEU010000214.1 GCA_029858555.1 Candidatus Zixiibacteriota bacterium | reverse complement strand
CTCTGGAGATGTTATCACACGGGATCTCCAGCAACAATTGCAGGATATCGCATAGCCTGACCCCCACCCACTCTCGGTCGGGTTTTCCCTCCTTTCCCGGGGTGGTGGCGATGAATTCCGGAAGCTTCTTGATTTGCTCCAGGCTGACAAATGATTCGGTGGCAGTTGCTCCGACCCGCTTGTCAACCACCAACACGGTCAGCCCCGGCTCGCCGACAGAACCGCCCATCTCATGTCCTGACAGTCCGGCAACCAATAACAGACAGCACCATAGACACAGCTGCAAGGCACTAGTGAATCTTACAATCATGCGGAACTAACTCGTCCTTTCGCCGGAAAATTGTGGATATGACTTGATCAGCAGCAGGTACAAACCAAGTGCCAGCCATCCTCCCAGCCCGCCAAAGATGAAGGCCGGGATAAGACTTACGAGAAGGGGAATGGTTGGCAGATGCATAATGAGCACGGCCACCAGGACCGTGCCGGCGGTGTTGCCCAGCGCCGGCGGAATGAAGACAGTCAAACGGTTCTGATATCGCCTGGTAACGACGAAACCGACATCGATAAGAAGACACGGGACCAGGTAGACAATCAGCGAGAAGATGCCGTGGGAGCCGTAGAAGCCCGTAATCAGGACAACGATTCCTTCAATCAAACCGACCAGCAGAGCCGTGCCGAACCGCCGCACGACCAGAGCGGCCAGGGTCGGCCACATCATGTAAATCGCTCCGGCGATGGTTCCTGATGGCACGAATAGTGCCGCTCCCACAATTCTGGCCATGGGTCCGACAATAGGCTTCAGGGCGACTCCGCATGCCGCCATGAGAACCACAAAAGTCGCCTCGAGCGTAGTAATTCTCCCGTGCATAAGTCCTGCCTCGCGCTCAACGAGCGCGGCTTCTCCGAGATTAACCTGCATCCCTTGAGGTCATACCCGGTCGGCAAATGGTTCCCCCTGACCCGCCTGCCACTTACATTCTAATGCCTCCCACGCTGTCACGACCCCCAATCACAGTTCTATTGTAAATCCGCCCATGATCTGCCGACCCGGGGCCGGGTACCCCAACTCCTCTTCGTAGTTCACGTCGGTTATATTGTCCATCCCCAACCGCAATCTCAGATGACCTGTGACATCCTGCTGAATGTTGGCGCTGTGCATATGATACGCCGGCAGACACAGGCCGAGCCTGTCGGTTTCAAACGTAGTGCGTTCATCAACGAAGTTGTAAGCATAGGTGATCCGCGTGCCGAAGCCCGTCTGCGCGGTAACTCGCAACTGGACTTTGTCTGCAGCTACTTCCTGCAGCAACTCGCTTGAAGATTGGGACGGATCGATGTGACCGTAGCCAATCTCACCTGCCAGATTATCCGTCCAACCCCAGTCAACGCGAATTTCCCAGCCCTGCAGCCGGTTATCCTGGATATTCTTGTATCGGGAACCACTCGAAGAACGGTAGATCATGTTCTTCAACTCATTGTGGAAAAAGACCACCTGCAGCGCCGCATAGCGGGTGTCCGAACTCAGCGTGAACCGTCGCCTCAGCCCCACTTCATACTTGTCGGCCCCTTCGGCCTCGAGGCTGTCGTTACCGGAAGTGGTGCTGTACAACTGGTGAATAGTCGGAAACCTGATGGCATCGGCAAAACTGGCGTAAAGCTCAATCCCTTCGGGGAGTCCCTGGGTCACGCTGACCATGGGACAGAGCTTGTCTGTGTAGACGTCGCTGTCGGTCGCAAACCCGTTGTAGCTGCAGCCAAGCACGATCTCCGTCTTTGCCCACAAGTGGATACGGTCTTCCAGGAAGACCGTGGCGTTGAACAGGTGATGCGAGTACCAGGCCTCGGCCAGGTCCGGTTTCTTGTTCATCAAATCGCGTTTAAACCCGAAACCGGTGTGAAGACAGTGCTTTGACCAGGAGGTTACGCGAGTACCGGCGTTAACTCCGACCGTCCAGTTTTCCAGCCTGGAGTCAAAGGCCACCTGGTCATCGCGCATCTCCGGTCCACTGTAATCAATCAGGCGGTCGTGCTGGGCGTCAACAAAGAAGGTCGCCTTTATCTCAAGGGTCGGACGCGGGTGCCAGAGGCCGCTAAGGGAACTGTTCAGTCGCCGCCAATAGGGGAATTCCCTGTAGGCGGGTATGTCACCCGTATAAAGAGTCGGCGCCACGTCCTTCTCGGCCCAGTGGTAACCTGCGGAAAGGGCAAAAAGGCTGGTCGGTGACGACTGGAAACCGAGCTTGCCGTCCAAGCCGCTCTTGTGATAGCCGCTCAGGTTGCGCATGCCGCCGCCTTCGCGGGAGGTGGCCACGAAATCGCCGCTCAGCCGATAGCCGTCGGCAAAGTTATCATAACCGGAAATCCAGTAGTTGAAGCGACCCAACCGGCGACTGTGGTTGACATTCACCTTGCGATACCGATAATCGCCGAATTCACCCTCAACCACGGTGCGCGGAACCTCCAGGCCGTTCTTGGTAACGATATTTATGATGCCACCCATACCATTAGGTCCGTATGCCACCGAGGCCGGACCCTTAACGACCCTTATGGCGGCGATGTTATCAACGGGCAGCATCGACAGGTCCACTTTCCCGTAGTATCCGGGATTGATCGGACGGCCATCAACGAGTACGAGCACGTCTCTGGCATCGAATCCACGAATCCTGGTGGCCGTCTCCGATTTTCCGCCGGTGGTTACCGATAACCCCGATTCAAACCGAAGCACGTCGGCAACCGTGGTGGCGTTGCTCTCCCGAATCCGCTCGGCGCTGACATCGGTGACCATTGACGGGTTGCCGGCTCTTCGCGAGTGGACCTCAATAGTCTCCAACGCGTATATATAGATGAGGGAGTCGCCCTTGACAAGAAAACCGGACTGACCATGAGACGGCTGGACAACACAGAGCAAGACCAGGACAAACCCGGCCGCAACTACTAGTCTTGTATTCATTCTGTCACTAAGACCTTTTCCAACACCTTCAGCCGGTACTTCCCCGAAGCCAGGTCAGGATCGGTAAAGATCGTCCTTTCGCTGGACAACAACCAGTAGCCGGTTTGGAACTGCGTCCACGTCAGCACCCCGTCAGGGCTGTAGCCGTCAAGTGAGACCAGGTCGTAATTATAGTTGTCAGGATGCTCCACCAGCGGCGTGATCAAATCCCTCAAAGCTATGGCATCCTCCGGTTGACCGTCCCAGTTGGTCACGGACACGGGAGTCAGTTGAGACGTTTCAATGAAATCAGCAGTATCCGGAGCCACGACATCGATCTTGCGATGGATTCTTATCCGACGTGTGGCTTTGATATTATAGGCGCCGGGGAGGTCAATCTTCGCGTCGGGAAATACGACCCGTCGACTGGCAGTGAGTATGTGCCCCATCTGCATATGACTCCAAATGTTGTTCCGGTAACCTTTCGACGAGGCGCAGAAGCCGTCCTCCCCCAGAATCTGATACGAGTACAGCAGCCGGGCCTCCCATTCGTTTTCATCTTTGTCGACGAACATGGGAATCAGGTCCGTATCTATAAACTCTTCCAGTTGAATCGCTTCCTCGCCTTCGGTAACAATCTTTGGCAAATCGGCGAAAACGACCTTGACCGAATCTCCGGCGTGGTAAACCCAAAGGTAACCGTCGGAAAGGGGCGGTGAACCGGCAGGGTTGCCGTTGCCATCATCCTTACTGCAGCCTGTCAGCGACACTATCGCCAGAAGCGGCAGTACCAGCGCATGTTTGGCGCGGTTGAACAAGTGCATGTTTTCTCCTTTTTGGATCTCTGTATATCAGTATGGCCTGACCTTGACACGCCGAACCGAGTTCTCTTGGATGGGAAACATGCGGGCGTTCTAAAACCGATAAGATCGGGGATGCCAGCAGCGTGCGGGCTGTGGTAGCAGGAAGATCTGACTGCACCCGGATATCTCCTTTCCAATCACGGGAGGCCTGGCCGTTTCCCGCCAGACCCTATCGTTCTCCTCCCGTAGGTAGACCCTTAGGGGTGGAGAATCGGAGACAATTCTATCAGTAAAGGGTACTGACGATAAGCTCGTCTGTATACCGCATTACCTTATGTTATTCCGCGGGAGCAATATACACTGTTTCATCTATCATCGCAACGACAAATAGATATTTTTGACGATTTTTTCGCGGTTGGCCATTGTGACTTTGAATACCGTTGCATCGACCGTCAATAAACGTCGAAATCGGGAGATGTACTTGCTGCGAATAACCATTACCACATTCTTGATGCCGCCTTCATTTATTATGTCGATGGCTGAGGCGAAGCCGTCTCCCTTAAGCTCCAAAGCACCCAGTTCATCAATGATCAGCACATCCGCGTTTCTTGCGGCGTATATTGCCGATTGGCCGAATTCGATGCCTTGCCGGTGCATGAAATAGCGCCCTACCGTTATACCATCGCCAGTCCCGGACCTGGTGGCCAGAACTACTTGCGCCCCCGAGGCTATGTCCTGCACCAACTTACCGCCGTCATTGGAAAGCGGCGTCAGAATCCCGCCACAGACTACCCTGTCCGCCCGGGCCATCTGTACCAACTGCCGGCATACGGTTGTCTTGCCAGTCTCTATGCCTCCTGTAACGATGATATTCACTGTATCAGCCAAACACCTAAATAGGAGTGGACCTAAGTTCGAAATCGAAACAACCTTTCAATTTTATCTAATAAGTGACCGAATATCCAGCTTTTTGACGCTGCTTGGTGCTTTCGACAAACCGCCATTTTGACGACGCCCGGGAACGGCCTCAGACCGAGATTCGCTCACAATTAAAGAGGACTGTGATTGTATTATTTTATGATCATTTGATAGACTGACAGATCAATAAATGTGTCTTTCTTAACCGCACAGAAACGGTGCGCGCCGTGCTATCCGGTGGAAAGGTGTGCCGACACTCGCGGCGGACCTGCGATGCTCGCGAGGGCTGCCGGGGCGACCGCACCGTTAAGGACATGTGAAAATATGACTTGCGGCACCAGGGACAATTTGCTATATTTTATCGTTGCCTGCTTCCGTTTTTATGGTGGCAGGAGGTCTTACGCTTTTTCTCACTGTGCGATTGCTTCGCTCAGTTTTGATTGCTCTCAGAGCAGTGTTGGCATAACAGGGACATGTTTGACACCTTGGAGTAGTTGTGGCAAGACCTGCTGAGCCGATTATTGATCCATATCTAAATTTGGTATACCCGACAGAGAGCCGGCGTTGCTACATTGTTTTATCAGCGGTTTTACATCACGTGGAAGGGAGGTGAATTCATAGAAGAGTAACGGGCCTGCCCACCACCGGCTCGCTGATCTGAGCTGCGGTTGGGTTTGCAGAATTGACAACAAGTTTTTTCACCAAAGACTTACTTCATCTTGAGTGAACTAAGTCGGGACTGTTTACAGAAACTCTCGAAAGGAGCGAAGAATGACGAGGAGACTCACAGTTCTGTTAATCCTCTCCTTAACGCTGGTCGCCTTCATGGCGATGACGGCCTTCGCCGCCAAAGCACCTGTCAGTAAGCGCGTGATCGATCCTCGCGTTTACAATGTGATGGATTATGTCCTGCCCTATCCCGACGAGACACCTCTGGCGTCATCCGGATTGGATGTATCAAAAGGTTCTCTCGGCA
>JAOUEU010000018.1 GCA_029858555.1 Candidatus Zixiibacteriota bacterium | reverse complement strand
TCCCCCCGCAGGTCGACAATCGTGCCCACTTCGGAGGTCGTTCCCAGACCCCAGATGGCCCGGCGGTTGATAAGGAATTCACTGGAGGTGGCGTTATCGGTAACGGATATCTGAAGGTTTCGCGATATCTTGCACTCTTCATTGAGAACGGTAAAGTAGACCGTCTTGCCGGAATTCTGATGACCGAAGACACCTATTCTTGTCCCGGCCGGCCACGGAGAGACCTCGGCTCCCTTCTTTCCCTTGGCCTTGACCTTTCCTTTGCCCTTCTTAAAGAGCCCTATGATATCTGCCTTTTTCATCCGTTGTTGCGCCTGTCAATGTCGGTTGTTGTGCCGTCACTTTCTGATACTATGCAACTCGTTCGCTTTCTGCTGGAATTGCTGGAGTTTCTTGGCGGCATAGCTGTTCCAGTACGCCGGCACACCGACAGCTACCGCCAGAAAGATAATTATAATCAGGACATACTTAAAGTACGCCGGCTTGCGCTGATTACTCAGCAGGCGGAAATACCCGAAGCTGGAAAAAGCCCCCCTCAATTTAGCCCCGAGCTCCGAAATCCACTCGGTAAAACGTGACCACCAGCTCGTCTTGGCAAGGTAGTTCCACTCAGTAAGATATCGCTCGCAGAGCTTGCTCTTTGCTCCAAGCCGGTCAATGGCATTTACCCTCTGCAGGTGAAACTCAAGAGACGTGCGATCTTTGATCAGATCGACGCCGAGGGCGAGCCGCCGCCGCTGCAACTCCAGAAGCTTCACCGGAGCGCTCATGCATTCGAATTCCTCCGGATTGAGGTCGACTCGCACACTCCGGCCGAAATTGTTCATGAAGTAGGCGATTTCATTGAGAAAGAAGGTGTTGAGCCGGAAATTGTTGTTCAGGCCGCCCTCGCTGAAGAGAAGCTGAAGCAGATTCTTTTCAAAAAAGGTGATGTCCTGCTTGACCGGGCGAAGCCCGCGACAGTAAGAGTACGCCTGATTGGAACGCCCGTCATTATCGGCTTCCGACTCAAATCGACTTATCAATACCTGGACCGTCAACTGCCTCAGATCGGAACTGGTCAGCGGTGACATCTTAATCTTGTCAAGCAGGTAATAGTCGGCCTCAACGGCCTGGTTGCGGTCGGATCGCAAGGACTTAAATACCGTGACAATGCCGTTATAGGTCTGCAGGAACGCTTCCGTTTCAAACTTGGAGTAGTCCTTCTCGTAGGTGTCAAGGTATTTGAACAGATCGTTGATATAGGATTTCATGGCCGTGTGCTTTCTTAAAACGCTCCGGTGTTACAGCGAATAAATTATCAAGTCCGTCTTGCCCAGGGAGTTCAATTGATCCGCTTTGCCCGCACCCCGAAAGATAAGAGTCATCTTCTTGACCAGCGATGATTTCACCATATCCTGTGCCCGCAAAGCCACCTTGTTGCCGAAAGTCGAGGTATCCAGGGTCACCGGGTCAGTCTCACCCAGGCCCCGTGCCTCGTTTAAGCCGAGCCGCACCTGCATGTTGGACCAGACATCCTTTCCGAACAAATCTTTGGCCATCAGAATCACTGCGTCAGACATCGGGCTCGGCCTCGCGATTTCCACCTGCAGGTAGTAAAGCTCGCCCACATTCTCGACGCGGCAACTGGAATAATCAGCCAGCCGGTAAGTCACACCCCTGTAAGTAAGGCTTTCGGTCGCCACCGCCTGGGGACCAAGCTGATCCGTCTGCACCTTGGCGAAAAAGCCGAGAATTTCCCGCAGAGTTCCAAAGAGATTGTCGATCGCGGCGATATGCCCGCCGAGATCGCTGTGATTGTATGGCGACAGCAGGAAATCATCAATCGCCGCCAGATAGCGGCCGATCTCCGATTTGGTTTCTTTCATGAAATACCGTTCGTTCACATAATCCCGCAGGCCCGGGTGCAGATTCAGATGGGTTGCGAAGACCCTGAAAAGACGCTTAAAGAACACAATCAAAGACAGCGGGTGGGCGGCGTTTTTTCCGGCTACCAATTGATCGTAGGATCCGGCCAGGTGATAAACAAATCTCCCGATAGTCTCTCTGAAAGCGGCTTGGAGAGAAGTTTTTTCGCTGGCCAGTGCCGTGTCCGCGGAAATCGCGGAGTACGCTTGGGAAGAAAGCACGATCAATTTCTCCAGCCGATTCTTAAAGTCCGTCACTTTCTGATTGAGCCGCTCATCAGCATGAAGAGTCAAGCACGGAGGATAATAGCCGTCAGAGTTGACCACATCACCACCGGAAATTTCCAGGCGCGCAATCTGCAGGAAATTCCCCTCCGGCAAATTGGGACGGTCGCCGACATGGAGCGAGTAGCTGGAAGTGAGGTATGGAACCCGCGGCACCTCCTCGCTGGGATCCGGTTCGCCGACCTGACCCTTGGCCCCGGGATCAACAGCCATGTAAACGCCCGCCACTCCATCGGCTATCTCCACGCTGGTTTTCACTTTGCCATACGACGATTCGTTTATCTCGACGTAGTGGCCGTCAGGGGTGAGCGCCTGACATCGATCGACTTCAATCGTCAGCCGCCGCCCGGAGCGAGCAATGTTCAAACTCAGGGCCGGCTTGCCCGAGTACGATTTTTTGACCAGACCATAGCGGTCCCCCGCTCCCAGAGCATACCAGCGGACCATTTCCTCGCAATACTTTTCCTGGTCCTTCAGATGCTGCTGGGTAATCAGCATGCCGTCCTGCCAGTTGACCGAATATAAGTTTAAGTCACTCATTATCTTGCCTCAATCCACACCTAACTCACAGAATTTATACTCAACGATTTTACTTGTCAAGGTTTGTCAACCTAATATCATTCGCGCCCGCGGCCGTGAACGCGCGATGAATATCCCAGGTAATTCTTTTTTCCTTCCTTGCCAACCGGCACTTTCTCCCGGCGTGTTATGACTCTTATCCGGTACATCAGGTTGCTGGGCATACAGATTCTCAAGGCTGCCTCTAGTTTTTTTCGTTTTTTGCCGCCCTGCAGCCAGTGCGAAACGTCGGCCACCGAAACGCCCCTGACAACGACCTCGTAGCCAGAGTCGCAGTCAACAAAGGAGCGCCCGACAAAAGACCCGTGACCAAGTCTGTCGGCCTCGGACCCGAGATGATAGCGACAGGCCCCGGGGATGTCATGCTGCCAACGGATGTTCTCGCGAATCTCAAACTCATTGCCGAACAGACCCCTCAGAACCCGGCAGACAAGCGTCGCGTTGCCGGCCCACTTCTGAAAACTCGGGAAAGCCGACACCCACACCAGGACCTCCTGAAGACCGTGGGAGTCACTTTCGACGGTGAAGTTGAATAACTGGAGAAATTTCCTTAGCTGATCGTATTCGACGTAGCTGAAAGAGTTTTTCCGATCCTCGTAGGCGGTGATGGCCTCGCGGCGAATAACGGCGGCATCGAATGGCGCCATGAGGGCCCGTGCCTCATCCTCCCAATTGCCGCTCGACGACCGGTAACCGCGCAGTCCGTAAAACAACTGGTACGGCGTGTAGTCGACGGCGCTGGAACGGCCGACCGACAGACTAAAGCGGGTATTCCGTTCCAGAGCCGTACCCGGCGCCGGCTCCTGCTCTCTTATCTCACCCTTATAGTTTTCGTGCTCCCCGCAGGCCAGGATATCGACACGGTTAATGTCGACGCCCTTCTTCATCAACATATTCAGAGCGGTAGTATAGCGCAGGCGGAACCGGCGATTGGCGAGATCGGGCATGACTTTGTCAACGGTGGCGCTCATCCTCGGATGACCTCGATCTGATAGTTGGTGTTAACCGGCGACCGCGACTTCAAGAACTCGGCCAGGCGGATTTTCAAAAGGGCAGTTTCGTCATCGGAATAGAAATCCTCCCCGCTGACGCCTACTTTTACCCGGATGCACCGCCTTATGCCCCGCTCCCCGCGTTCCACGCTGTTGTCGCACTCAGCTTTCTTCACCCTGGGATCGAAAATCGTGGCCCAGGTGGCAATCTCTTGAAAGCTCAAGACACGGTCGCGGTTGCGTAACCGGGAGGACACCTCGGCGATTATCTGCTGTTCCGTCTTGGCCGGGATAGCGCCTCTACTGGGAATAACGTTTTTAGTGGCCGCTACACCGGGGTGCTTTTCGTAAAGTTCGCTGACCTGCCCCTTGTCAATGCCGTTGGCGGCGACACCGGCCGTCACCGTGTAGTTAATCGTTACGTAGTCCGGCGGGGCTTCCACGCGCGACGAAAAATCAAACCACAAAACCAGGCGGTTGCCCCGCTCCTCGAGAGTATAGGTGTACCCGGCGCGGTCAGTCTGTACCTTGTGCAGGGGCAGGTAGTCGTTGCGATCGGAGTCCTCAACACCCGTGATCTCCAGAATTGTGTCAACCGGTTCAGGCAGTTCCACCTCCACCAGCCGGTAACCGCCGGTATACTTGTAGGTGGAAAGGGCATTCTTGTTGGTGGCCACAAAGCAGTTGAATAGAAGCCCGAAACCCTCCTTGAGGCGCTTCTTATCACCGCCTTCGGGAAGATCGACCCGGATCCAGTAAAAATGGTCGTTGTCGGAGGCCAGCTTTATGTCGGAGCGATCCAGCATCGTGGCCAACTCGGGATCGGGCGGGCCGAGTTCCCAAGTCGAACTAAACTGCTCAGGGACGACAACGAAATTATACTCGAGGGCTTTGAACAGGTCGCTGTCGCGACGAAGACCGCCCCAGTCGGTCGCTTCGTCTTTGTCACAGACAAGCCGCGCGATATCGCCTGTCAGCCCGGGGCAGAACCCGGAGTCCTCATAGAAGCCGCCGAAATTCGTTGACGGATACCAGTATCCCCAGCACAGCTGCTTCAGAACGGTTTCGGAGCCGTCCAGGTACAGTTTCGCGTTCTTCAGATCGGACGGCATCCCGTTATAGTCAACTGCTACATAGACTTGCCTCGGCACTCGCGAGGCAGACACCTGGTCGGACAACCCGGACTCATATTCGTCACCGACCTTGCCCGGGGAGAGGTCAAGCACGGTGTCCTGCATCCTGATGAAAAGGTGCCGGACTTCTGCCGAGATCAGCTTTTCGGTCTTTTGTGACGAGAAAAAAAAAGTCCTGCCGCTCTCGCGTTTTTCCTTGTAAAAGAACCGCGTGTGAGGATCGATTTCAACGACCGGGTCGGAGATCTCGCATTGTAGAACGGTATAAGCGGGCACCGGCCACTTGCGGCTTTCCGGGACCATGGACTTTATTAACGAATTCACGGCCACCTGCCAGGTCTGGTCGACCCGCCGGTCGATCTGCTCCAATTGGTAGGCGTAGAGTTCCAGCAGAATCCGCAGAATGGCATCCATCCGTTCTGCCGATTCCGGGATAGCCGGGTTCCACCGGCGCAACTCTCGATGCATCTCGGCAAAAATCTGCTCTTTGGCGCGTGATTTCTTCATACTCACGACTCTTCACAACTAATCGACCGTCAACCCAGGACGTAACTGGCCTCAAATCTCTTTTCCTGACCGTCCTCTTCGTAATAGGCACTGACCTTGACGACCGCCCCCAGCATACCGGAAGTCTCGTCTACCCCCTGCAGTGAAACCGAGACGTTTTTCAGACGTCTCTCGTACTTGTCGATGGCATCACGCAGACCTGAACGGATCTCGGCCTTGTTGGCCGCATAGACGTCGGAATACTCTTTTTCCCAGATGTTGCAGCCGAAACCGGGACTAAACTTCATCATCCCCTGGCGGGTGCTCAGCAGGAGGCCAACCGAGTAAGTAATCGATTCGCCCAGGTCGGCCCTGTCAAAATATCCATCCCTGAGAACGAGGGGCAGTGCTAAATATTCCATTACCGCACTTAGTTGAGGTTGATCATTGCTCCCTTGACATTACACTGGCCGCTGGCCTCAATGTCAGCATTGGCCGTCGCCTTCGCCTTTAAATTGGCTCCGGCCTCGATCGCCATATCGGCCCCGGACTTAAGCTCAATCTTCATTTGGCTTTCGAGCTTGATGTTGTTGCCTTTAATACTTATATCGCCATCACTCTCAATACTGATTAGCGGCCCGTCGGCCTTAATAACGATATGGCTCTTGCCGTCGGTCAGACTGATTTTTATCTCTTCGCTGCCGCTTGTGTCGGTGAAGCAAATCTGGTTGCCGCTTTTCGTCTGGAGAATTTTAACCTCGTTCTTGCTGTCAGCACTGACGGGAGGCTTGTCCTTGCCGGTATACATGCAGCCCAGAGCGACCGGCAGGTCGGGGTCACCATTCTCGTAGCCAATAAGAACCTCATCGCCCACCTCTGGAATGCAAACCAGGCCATGGCCGTCCCCGGCATGAGGCGAAAGGTAACGGACCCACAAGGTATCGATCCCGAGCGCCGGGATCTGTACCTTGATGCGGCCGAGGCTCTCCGGATCGTCCAGGTCGGTAACCACAGCGCTCTGGAGGTTGGTTAGGGCCGGGCGCTTGGTCTTTCGAGCGGGATACGACGTATCGAGAGGAGTACAGACAAAAAGGTTGTGGTATTTGCCGCTCTCGTCGAAGCGATGGCTGACGCTTCTCACCCAGTACAGGCCGTCCAGTGCGCCCACCTTCTGAATGCGGACACAGTGTCCGACTTTGACGGCCGGAACAATCGATTCTCCCCGGCAGGTGACCATCTTGCCCACCTGGCTTTCCACGTTCTTGCCCAGCACGGAATCCAGGCCCGACTGGTCGGCCACTTTCGCCGCCGAGACGTAGCCCGGCTTTCCATATACTGTCTTCGAGGCATCGATGGCTACCTTGGCCAGGTCGGAAGGCGACGAGCGCAGCGCCCCCGTATCGGTCTCGCCTTCCAGGGTGGACTTCTCGCCGTATTTCCAGGACTTGGATGTGAACTTGCTCGGGGCGGTGCCCAACCCCATAGCAAAGCTGCCGAGCGTTACCCTGAAGGTCAGGTCCTCAACCGATGAGCCGTTAGACTTTTGAACAATAAATTCCTGGCCGTCGTAATAGGCAAACTTCCCGCTGGCTTCGGCCAGGCGATTGACATACTGGTAGTCCGTCTCCTGATACTGAACGCTGTATTTAATGGTGCCTTCAGTGGATTCCATCTTACCGCGCGTGATGGCGTAGCTGGATACCGTCGATGAGATGATGTCGCCAGCGGACTGTTCTTCATAATACGTTACCTGCGGGGAACCATCCAGAGCTATCGTCGGGCTTTTGCCTCGAATCACGATCGTGGCCAGCCCGTCGATGGAGCTCTCGAGGTTTATCTCCGTAACCATGCCGACGAATTTCATAATTCGAGCGTTGTCAACGACACCATGTTCCGGGGCAATGGTGACGCTGACGGATTTGCCGAGAAAACCGGTGTAGTAGCTGGGATCCTCCAGGAATTCGTGCTGTTCGGAGGCTTCGGTGGCCAGCTTCAAGAGCACATTCAGGTCGTGATGGCTGTCGATATACTGGTCGAGCTGCACCGAGGAAACTCGGTGTTTTATCTCCTTGCCATCAACCTCAACGGTACAGGTAGCGGCTGTTTCAATTTTTGCCATAACGAATACGCGACTCCTCCGGATTGAACCGGGTGCGGCCGGATAGAAGGCAAACTTCTATCCGGCGCCCCGATTATCATATTATTCTTGCCAGTAATTGTCCAACTGAGCAGCCCCGATACTGAGCTTGTGGCAGGATATCTCGAAATACTCGTACGACTGGTCGTCCGGACGATCCTTGATGTGCGGGATGGTCTCGATGTACTTGGTGATGAAGCCCTGCTCCCACTTGAGCTGCTTCATCTCGGTGTTGTCGGGGTTTCTGAACACGACTGAGCCGGGCTTCCAGTTGACCTCACTGGAGTCCATGGCCCAGCCGGCAATGGCGTCGTTCTTATCCGACTCGCGGGTGATCTTGATGGTGCCACCCCGGGCGCGGTCGGCCGGACGACCCGTCTCGTCTTTCGAGGTATAGATTTCGTAAGAAACCTCGTAGACGTTCGTGTACGGAACGCCGTCGATTTCAAGAGTGGGTCTGCGTGCCATAAGTTAACTCCTCCATCTTGCGGATTTTTTGGGTTATTGACTTAACTCTCTTGCTTTCAATGCAAAACCACAAGGAACATCCCGGCAGGTCCGCACGAGTCGCCCGCCGGGCTCGACTTACTTGTCCTTGACTTTGGTTTGGTCGCCTTCTCCCCACGCCACGAACTCAATGTTGAAAGTCCTGGCCGGATATTTGGGATTCAGGCTCACTTTTATATCCACTTCCTGGCGTTTGCGCATCTCCTCGTCGGCAAAAATATCGACTTTGTAGTCCTGGAGGATGTTGTCACCGCCGGAAATCGCCCTCATAAACAGGTCGATGTCCTTCCGCATGGTGTCGATAAACCGCTGGTCGATAACGGAGAAAGTCTGCTTGTTGAGGTAGTTGCGTAGCGTCTTGTACACGTAATCATACGTGCGGCGGATGGAATAGACGTTGAAGGTCTCCTTGGTAAACAGCGTCGAAGCCCCCATAGCCACTGCCGTGCCTTCGAAGTTTACGATGGGGTTGATGCCCTTCTCGTTGATCTTGCTGGCATCCGGCTGGTTGGCCTTGAAGCGCAGGTACTTGGCATCGGCTATCTTGCCGTACTTGAATCCGGCCATGGGCTGCTGCATACCGACGGTGACGTCACCCTGATACATTTTGCCGGCCACCGCCGCCGATGGCGGCACCCACATGTCATCGTCCTCGTACTCATTAGCGTTGCGGGCCATGATGTAATTGGCGAATACCGACACATACTGCTTGTAGGCGTCAATACCCGGCAGATTGGCGTAGTTGGGGTCTTCGAGCATATCCATCACTTCCTCGAACTTCTCGAAGTTGGGCAAATCGGTCATGACGTGGACCTTGTTGGGTAGACCCAGCTGACGCCCCACCATGTCGATGTTCTCAACGCTGCCGAGATAGCCCGGGATGACGCACATAGCGAAGGCGTCCTTGACGCTCCACTCGCGATACAGATCGGCAATAGCCTTGGCCAGCTCTTCGAATTTCTCCTTGTCGTCAGGATTGGTCAACTCGTCGGCGCTGACATTGGCAAAGTAAGCGTTGACCTTTTCGTCCGGTTCCTGTTGAGCGTTGGCGAAGAACTTGTCGATAGCGCGGTAGGTGGTCTCCAGATCGCGGCTGGTCCGATGCACCTTCTTCATGTTCTTCTTGAGGTTTTCCTCGAGCTTGGCACTCTGCTCGTTAAGACCTTTGCGGACATCCTCCAGGCTGCCCTCTTTGGACAGGTGCTCGACCCACAGCTTCAGCCGCTGGGCCAGCAGCCGGCGCTGGTTGGCGAAGTTCTCCTTGGTGAGAAACTCCTTCCGCTGGAAGTCCTTCTTGGGGTCAAGCCACTCGACGCCGCGCACCAGATCGCCGTCGGGAGTCTTGAACGACGGCAACAGTTTCTCGAGCTTACCGAAATCGCCAAAAGCATCCCCCAGCAGGGATGAAAATTCTTCGTCGGATATCTTTTCCGCAGGAGCCGCTTCCGGCCGGGCAGCTTCAGCTGCCGCCGGTTGTGGCTGTGCTTCTCTTTTTTCTTCTTCACCCATTAAAACTCACCTCGCTTCTACTCGCTGAGAAGGTCCACATAGTAACGCGCCACCTTCAACAGGGCATCCTTCTTTTCCTTGTCCGCCAGGGTCTTTTTCAGCGCGTTGTTCTTTTTGAGCTGCTTGTCAAGGTCGGCAAGCATCTCCTTACTGTAATACGTCTCCCGCAACAGATCATTCTTCTCGATTAGTTCCTTGGACGTGAAGTCTTTCATCGCCTTGATTTCGAAGTGAGCGTTGACCTGCTCACCCGTGACATTCTCCAACTCCGCGTCGAAGGAGGGGCGGAACTTCTCGAACACCTGCTTGGCATTCTCACACTTGACCGGCGCAACATCGGCGTCATCATCGTTGTTTAGCTTGGCCGCATAGAGCAATTTGTTCGAAGGCAACAACTCGACGGGTATGGAATCGTCCCGCTTGACCCGTTCGGTTGCGCCAAGGATAAATTTAGCCATCGAGGCCTCCCTGTATTAAATTGTAACTATTTCTTTGAGTTCTTCTTGGTAAATACGTAAGCATCGCCTTTTACCTCAACTAAAATCTCATCACCCGGAGAGACTTCCCCGGTAATTATATCCACGGACAACCGGTTGATGATGTCTTTTTCGATAGTGCGCTGAATCGGGCGGGCACCCAGCTCGACGCTGTAGCCGTCGGCGGCCAGCTTCTTCCTGGCCTGGTCCGTCAATTCCGCCTTGATGTCAAGGTCCGTCAGGAGACTGCACAGGTTGTTGAACTCCAGGCCGGCGATGGCCTCCACCTGCTCCAGCGTAAAGGAATGATAAACGATGATATCATTGAGGCGGTTGAGAAATTCGGGTCGGAATTTGCCGAACAGGAACCCGCGGACTTCCTCCATGTCCACCTCGCGCTCTTCCCGGTCGGCGTCAAGTATCTTATCCGCCGCGTAATTGGAAGTCAGCACCACCAGCGTGTTGGAGAAGTCCACCGTGCGGCTCTGGCCATCGGTGAGACGACCGTCATCCAGAAGCTGCAGCAGCAGGTTGAAGACGTCGGGGTGGGCCTTCTCCACTTCGTCGAACAAGACGATCGAGAAGGGCTTGCGCCGCACGGCTTCGGTCAGCACGCCGCCCTCTTCGTAGCCGACATAGCCGGGGGGAGCCCCGATCATCTTGGCCACCGAGTGTTTTTCCATGTACTCCGACATGTCCAGGCGCACCATGGCGTTTTTGTCGTCGAAAAGGAACTCGGCCAGAAGCTTGGGAAGGTGCGTCTTGCCGGTGCCGGTAGGTCCCAGAAACAAAAAGGAGCCGACCGGCTTATTAGGGGCCTTGAGACCGGCGCGGGATTTGCGGATGGCATTGGCGATGGCCGTGATGGCTTTTTCCTGGCCGATGATTTTCTTCTTGAGAAAAGACTCCATATTAAGCAGGCGGTCCTTTTCGGCCGTGAGCATCTTGGAAACCGGGATGCCTGTCCGGCGTGCCACTACTGCGGCAATATCGGCATCGCCGATTTTCTCCTCAAGGCTGTCAACCACTGCCTTGAGAACTTTGAACCTCTCGGCCTTTTGCGCCATGTTTTCTTTCATCAGGTCCAGGTTCACCTTCGGAGTAATCATGCTTCACCTCCTGCCGCTGCTTCCAGCCGATGTCCCCAGAACGTCTCCAGCCGTTCGACATTGGCGGCAAACTCATCGTAAGCCGATCGCAGCTTTTCGAACTCCGCCGCATCCTTGTCCGGGTCTTTGCCCCGACAGTTCTCAATGAGCTTCTCAACCTCGGTAATCTGCGCCTCGATGGCAGGTATTTTATCGGTGGAGAATTCTCTCTTTACCGAAAACTCCGAAGCCGCCTCGTCAATGATGTCCAGGGCAATGTCAGGCAGATTGCGCTCGCTCAGATAACGCTTGGCGTACCGCACGGCGCCAACCACCGCTTCCGGCGTATAGGTAATCTTGTGGTGCCCTTCGTATTTGGGGATGACGCCTTTGACAATTTTTACAGCCTCGTCAAAATTGGGCTCTTCAACCTTCACTCTCTCGAAACGCCGGTCCAGGGCCTTGTCTTTCTCGAGGTACTTGCTGTACTCATCCTCGGTGGTGGCACCGATCAGTCGAATCTGGCCGCGGGCGAGGGCCGGTTTTATCAGATTGGCCGCGTCCATGCCTCCCGACATACTACCGGCCCCGGCGATAGTGTGAATCTCGTCGATAAAAAGGACTATCCTGCCGCCGGATCTGACCACCTCGCCGACGAGGGTTTTGAAGCGTTCTTCAAATTCGCCTTTGTACTTGGCTCCGGCCACCATCGACCCCATGTCGACCGACATGACCTTGACGTCCTTGAGAACCCGGGGGACCTTGCCTTCAACCACCGCCTGGGCAAAGCCTTCAACTATGGCCGACTTGCCGACGCCGGCGCCGCCCACCATGATCGGGCTGTTTTTTCGACGCCGCAGCAGAATTTGAATCATCTGCTGCAGTTCTTTTTCCCGGCCGATCATGGGATCAAACTCGCCGGCCGAGGCCTGGTTGGTCATGTCGATGCAGTAACGCAGGGTGCCGGAAATTTCCCTTTTGCCTTCGGCGGGCGCTCCTTCACCGGCGGGCGTCGTGACCGTGGTGGTGATTTCTTCCACCGATTTGCTGTCGGCCAGGGCCCGGTAAATATCTTCTTTGGTGAGGTCAATCTTATCCCGCACGCGCGCCGAGAGCTTTGACTTGGGATCAAAGATCGCGATAAAAATATGCTCCGGCTCGACCACCGGGTCGTACAGTTTATTCTTTTCCTCCAGCGCCTGGGTCAGAACGTCCTGAACGGCTGGAGAGATGGCGAGATTTTCCCGGGGCCGCGATTTGCCCGACTGCTCCTTGAGATATTCTTCGGCTACCGACTCGATCATTGCCCGACTCTTGCTCAACTGGTTGAGAATCGACTCAACTTCAGTACCTTCGTGCCGGACGACGGCAATCAGCAGATGCTCGACTTCTATCTCAGGATGCCGCAACTCGGCCGTGACTTCACGGGCACTCTTGATAACGACCCTTGAATCTGATGAATAATTGGCAATATCCATAAAAGACCCAAAATCCTCAGCTTAGGTTCTGCGATGTCCTGATACGTAAATACCCTACTAACCTGCGATGTGATAATGAATTACTATAGTTCTCCTGTTATTCAAAGTCAAGCCCTTTGTGTCCCTTTTTTACAGATCCGAACCCGGTTTCCTTATTTCTCCCATTTCATCTGCGCCCCGTCACCTCCGCGCTACCGCTTTTCAGCCTTACCGGAATTCGCTCTTTTCCTGAACCGAAAAGGGAAATGGCCGTGAAGCAATGGAGCCGGAGATTTCAGTCCGGTTATCACCCGGCATGAGCTGTCTTTCAAAGCGCGCCCTGAGCAGGAAATCGCCCTTCAAGTCAACGTTCAAATAGATCAAAATGTCAGTCACGCTGTCGGCCGGGACTGTGACGGTATCAAAAGTCGTATAGCCAGCTATGCGTTCCCAGACTATCGGAAGCGGTGTGACGCCCGAATCCCCGACCGGCGTGGGTAAGTCTGTTCTCTCTACCCAGAGCGTGGAGTCGGTCAGAACCACGGTCGCCGGCTCGACTCCGGCGTTATAAAGCCGTACCGGCACACCGGCTTTGAGATCCTCTAGCGGTTGTATCTCCAGGGCAAGCGTCCGCTGTGCCCGGGCCAGAAGCTTCGCTTCGAGCCTTTCAATCACGGTGACAAGGCTGCCGACCCGCGCCAGCGCCTCCGGCTGGCGGGGCACTCTCAGGCTGTCGTGGCGACCGGCGGCGTTCAAGCGGAACAGGAAATAGGGTTCATCCGGTCTCATTTCGTGCGCCTTGGCCTCGCTGGGGAACGCCGCGAGGAGTTCTGCAAGGTCGCTCTCATCGAGCATTGTGCGGAAGAAACCGATAGTCTGCATGCCCGTGTCGGTAGTCGCCCACTGCCGACAAAGCTCGGCTTTTCTCCCTTCTATGGTCAGTCGACCGGGAGTCTCGTCGGGACCGAAAACCGTGACATACTCAAAATAAAAGTCGTCACCGACCGCAGCACCGCTGTTGTTTCCGCCACAAGCCCAGACCACCAGCAAAGCCGGAAGGACCAGAGCCGCCATGAGAAGAGCTGCTCTAAAACTGCCCCAGCGCCTCATAAATCAAAACACCCGAATCCGTACTTCGTTGGAAAAAACGCACCCCCGAAGGCGTGGCTGACCGCCGACGATGTCTTCACCGGAATAGCTGGAAAATGCCGCCCGCGCCAGATAAGTGCCGGGGTCACGCAGATTGAGCTTGGCCACAAACTGGTAGCGCACCTCTGCCTCCGCCGGGATCCAGATCAAGGGTGGGTCGTCTTTTTTGGTGCGTTTCAGATCTGCCGTCACAATCTCCATAGGCAAAGGAGTGATGTTCTCCTCGATTTCGGGCTGACGGCCGTACAACAGTCGGCAATGTTCGGAAGGCTGCGCCGCGTCCAGGCTGCCGGGGTGAGTAACCCAGAATCCCTCGCGACCGGGGTTTGCGAAAGTCAGGTTGACCGGGAGCATATTCTCCCCCGGTTTCACTTCATCGGGCATCTCCAGGCGCAACTCCAGCGCCATCACGGGGCGATGCCGCGCCTCTGCGCCCAGGCGATCCAGTTCCTGCAGAAGCGGGCCGATGGCATCCATGGCGCGCGGATCCTTCGGGCTGGTGTAGTGTTCATACCAGGCACCGCCGATAACGAACCGCAGGCGGACACTGACGTCGCCGGGATCGATGCGCACCCGTGGCTGCCTGTCAAACGGCGATTCCTTGACCAGTCTGATGAGGTCTAACAGAGCATCCTTATCCTGAGATGATTCGAAATGACCGATTATCTCGGAACTGGCCTCGGTTATCGATCGGCGCGTGAACAGGCTGACGTGCCCGTCTGCCCTGACTGTCAGCTTCTCCTCCCAAGCACAGGTGCCGGGGACTATCTCCGGCGTGACCGTCGTCATTCTCTCGAATCCGAACCCGCTCAGGATATTCTGGTCGCCCCGAAGGGCACGGTCCAAAGTATGTTCTAAAGGCTTATCCATGTCATCTTTCCTCGTTCACCATGAACCGAACTGTCGCCGATCCTGCCCGTGGCGGCACGGGCTCGCCTTTACTTGTTAACCGATTCATAGTCGTATTCCCGATTATATTTTGCCTTTATCAGTTTTTTCACCATCGTTGCGACGGCTTTGTAATGTCGTTTTTTGATGGGGTGATCGCCGGCCATGAGCGTGTTGGCATCAAGACCATTCACCAAGCCGTCACCGTCAGGGGCGCTGGTGTCCACGCCACCGCCGTTATATTCGTCGGGACAGTCCAGGTGATGCCCGACTTCATGGGCCGCCATCCAGATGTCCGGATCATCCATGAACCAGTTGGAGGCGTTGGAACGCAGGTTTCCGGGACAGACGGCGACGGTCTCCGCCGTCGGAGCGGCGACCTTATTCAGAGTCAAAGTGACATCAACGTCGTACCGGCAGCACCTGGTCGTCACATCCGATTGGCAGTCCTTGCGCCGGATGTGAAACTGGTCAGACCAGCGGTCGTGAGTATCGCTAATCCAGGAATTCCGCTTATTGGTGTAAGTGGCTGAATCGAAATTGTAGTCAGCAAACGCCTCGGGCCAAGTCCCGCTGCCGGCAACTGCCTTAAACGTGGCTCCTGATTTGTAGAAGGAGACAGCGTTATGATTGGTGGGCGTCAGGCTGAAACCACCCGGCAGGTTCTTCCAGGTGGTGCCGTCGTGATACTGGTCGGGCCGCGACGGATTAGCGCCAATGGCTCTTCCCCAGCGATAACCGGCCCATGGACAACCCCCGGCCGTGCCGGTTATTCCAGCCGAGGACAGATTCACCCAGTATCCGCCCCAAGCCTTAATGATATCTAAGTCGACCGCTATCTTGCATTTGAATTTTTCGATCTTCTGCTTGAACTTTGGCTTCATGGTAAAGCCGCTCCAGTGCCGGGTCGCCGTAAAAGTATCTTCGTCGGTGTCGAGCAGGGCATTGACTTTGATAGTGGCCGCACCTGCAAAAACGATTTTACTGTCCTTCGGCCAGGCCTCCACCACAACGGCCTCCAGGAAGCTGGCTCCGTCTTTGAAATCGACGTCCTTCACATTCCACTTGTGATTGATTTTGCCGTCGGGACCCACGGTGGCATTGAACCCCGCCAGCTTGGGGGAATTCCCTTGTGCGGCCCCGAGTACGAATTCGACTGCCGTTCCCGGGGCCATGTTAGTGTCGGATTGCAGGAACACTTCATCGCCGCATGCACCCTCTCCTTGATTCCAGCGCAATTCCGTCAGGCTGGGAATGATCTCAAAGCTGTACCGGCGGGGCGTATCATAAAGGACACAGGCGCCTTTCAGACAGGGCGTGGTCTCTTTCAAGCCTGCCACCGGCTTGCCTTTGAGTTTGGGAGCTTCGCCGCCGTCAAAAAAGAGCAGCTCCACCCGTCGGTCCTCGGGCGACTTCCACAGACCGACGCGAGGGAACTCTTCTCCGCAGGCCAGAACCTTTCGGTCGTTGTCGGTAAACTTGATGAAAGAGCGCCACTGCCCTAACTGGGCGACCTCGCATCCCATTGCCTTGGCCAGCCGCGACTCCATGACATCATAGATGGCCCCCCAGGTGTTTTTGCCAACGTCGCCATCAACTTTCAGTGAGCCGCTGAAGTCCGCGTTGTAGCTGGTCTGGAATGACTTGGTGGCTTCTATGGTCCGCGGATTGCTTAAATTGTTTATAGGGCCGGGGTCGCATGGCCACCCCAAAACCGAGGCCACCCACTTGAATATCTGCTGATAATCTTCAACCTGTTCTTTCTTCCGGGTGATTTTCACCCAATCGGACTTCTTGCCGGTCAGGAAGTACATGATGTTCAGCCCCCTGAGGGCCGACAGGTACAGATTATACTTAGGGGAACCGGATATATCCGTATGGCCGGCTATAAGCATCTTTTTGTTGGGGTTCTGCTCGGCAAAACGCAGGGCCGTCTCAATTATGGCCAGACCTTTTTTCTCCGTGAGAGCTGCCCCGACGTCGGCGTCGGTAAGCGAAGAGCCTCCGGGGCCGGCCGGAAGGAAAACACAACTATCGTAATGAAAGAGAACGCTGGTGGCTTCCAGCAGCATGGCCTTTTTGGACCCCGTCAGTACGACGGTATTGGCAACATTCGGACTGATTGGCAGTTTATGGCACACGCACTAAAACCTTAACTTGACTATTTCCCCTGGTAAGCTTTATCCAGCTTGTTTCTGGTGTCGTCATCCATCTCCCCGGTCGCCTCAAGACCGTTGTCAGTCTGAAAGCGCTTGATGTATCTTTCCGGCCTTTTTCGGGCGTGCTTCATATCGGTTATATAGCCCAGGTTCTCGAGGCGTTGAAGCACGCCGGAGAGTTCGTCGATGGAATCCACGTGCCCGATGCG
Organism: Candidatus Zixiibacteriota bacterium; assembly: GCA_029858555.1. Lineage (GTDB taxonomy): Bacteria > Zixibacteria > MSB-5A5 > GN15 > FEB-12 > DAOUUR01. The sequence goes on along the minus strand of JAOUEU010000018.1, from coordinate 6,252 downwards.
CAGGGTTCGGGTCGTCCCCTTGAATTCGAGCTCGTAGCTGCCGTAATCCAGCAGTTCCGGTATGACTGTTTCCTCGATTTTACCGTCGCCGTCGGTGGTGCCGCTCACCGAATAGCCCCCGATTTTGATGTTGTAAGGTTCGTTGGCAATGACTTTGCCGTCTACGTCACGCATTACAAGCTCGATTTTATCCCACTTCGGCGGCACGGCCTTAATCTCGTACGGGTTGGCATGTTTCCTTTTGGGCTGTAATTCAATGTATTCAGGGTCGGGGATGTACACGATATCGCCGGGGTAGATCGTGTTGGGGTCGGGGCGCTTCTTTTTGAAGCCTTTGTTCTGGGGATGATCATAAATCACGTGCCAGTCGTTGATGCCAAACTTCCTGGAGATCTTGGAAAGCCAGTCACCCGGTTTTACAGTATAGTATCTTTTGCGGGGCATTGCTGTTATCCTGTCTTTATGATCGATTGTCCGGCCTTACGCACGGGCTCACCTGTCGAAACCCTTGTATTTATGAGCCAGATTGCCTTCGCCGCGAAAGTATTCAATCACCACATCCCGGGCCAGCGTTTTGCGATAATCATCCATATCATCCTGGTCAATCGACTTCTTCTGGTTTTTGAGATTCTTTTTCAGGTTCTCCCAAGCCTTGAAATCGGAAACGCGCCGCAGGTTCAAATATCTGTCGTTCGCCTCCTTGATGCTGGGGGCGATATTTTTATCGAAATACGTGTTGCCCGGAGTATAGACGGCCATGCGATTCAGACAACTGATGAACTCATCGAATTCCTTGGGAGGCGCCGGTTCACTCAGGAGCGAGCCGACCAACTCCATAGCTCCCCCGATAGCCGTAACCACCAACCCCACGGGAGCGCCGATCACCGTCAGCGAAAGAGCCGCCCCGACGGCCATGGCCCCCTTGCCGACGGTGCACACGTAGTTGGCGGCGAATTGCTGCTTGCTTATCAATAATCCCGTTTCGGCGTCTACTTGCCCGTTGTAAAGGTCTTCCATCGCCAGACCGTAATCGATAGCGCCGGCGGCGACATTGACGACCGGGGCAATTCTGGCGATTTTGCCGATCTTGAGAAACTTGATGTTCTTGAACGAATCCAATTCGGCGATGGTAGCGCCGAAGGCCATGCCTTCTTTGGCCAGCTCGAACTTACGGCGGATTTCCCCCCGCGCATCAGATCTCTTATCGTGCGCCAATTCGATAATACTGAGCGCATTGAGAAGTACCCCGAACGCCTGTACACCCTTGGAGAACTCCTTGCGCGGTCGCGAGCCCATGACTTCCTGCAGTTCCGTATGAGCCGCCACGCGATAGGCGTGGTTGCCGTCAATCCACTTCGAGATCTTGTTGAACTCGTCGGAAGTCAGGTCCCCGATGTTTTTAAGCCGCGTCGCCACCGTGGTGAGGTACTTCTTAATCTGTGGAATCTTTTTGTCCAGTTGCATGGACCTGATGGCGAGATAGGCCTTCGCCACATTGGGTACCTGGCCGGCGAACTTCCCGACCCAGTCAGCTTTGGCCTTGGCGTCCTTGAATTCCTTGCTCTCGAAGAAGGGCTTGAGGTGGCTGTCGTAAACGGCCTGGGCCTGGTCAGTGCGAGATAGTAGTATGTATGGTTCGGAAAATATTTTCTCGTATTTGCCGCTGAGTACCTCCTCCGTCGGATACCGATTACGGTCCAGCATGGTCCCTTTGTACCTTTTCTTGAATTCCTGACGGAGGTTCTCGTCTTGCAACAACTCCCACAAATCCTTGCCGGCCGCATTGACCCGGTCGCGTATCGCCTTCTCTTTACCTTTCAGACTCGTCTGAAGATCCTCGCCCATGTGATCTACGGCTTCAAGAGCCAGTTCGTACGGCAGGGCATACAGATAACCCAGGTCAGGGTGCTGCTCCATGATGGTTTTGCCCAGCTCGCGGCCATAGACAAAGCTCCTTCCCCACCAGGACATCGGAGAATCCTTCATGAACTGCTCGTAGCGCTTCTGGCGGTGTTTCTGGATGAGCTTCCTGGCGTTATCGTACAGGCCTAATTGAGTGCTGTAGTTTCTCATGAACGTGGCATAGTGCTGCAGGCGATTGTGCAAAATGGTCGTGCGATATACCAGGCGCTTGATCTCGAGGTCTTCGGGACAACCTACGGTAACTTTCTTGTCGTCGAGGACCTTGCCCGTTATCGGCACCTTAATCCACCCGTTATCCGCCAGCGCATCAACGTCAATATACACCCAGTTGGTGTAATTCAGCATCGGCAACACCCACAAGTCTTTGCCTTTAAACCAGGATGACAATCTGAAGGGCGTGTTGGATCGTGTGAGATCGGGGGCGTTACGTGTAAACTCCGCTACAAAATCCAGCTTACGGAGTTTGTCTTTGACTTCCTTTGAGAACTCCGGACCTTTCTGTCGCATCCGGAGACCGTCGACAAACTTGAAATAGCCGTCGCCGGTGAAACTTCGCCTGACCACGTTCTGGCGGTCAAGCATGAAGGCCGTACCGGAAGTGTCGCGGTCCCCCTGGTAGAGGGGGGGCGAGCCGGCCCTCAGCACAAAGCAGGCCCAGCCGATCTGGCTGACACCCACCGCGCTGCTGCTGTCCTTGACGTCACGGGATATCAGGAGAGTCTTCTGCCGGAGCAGCCTGAAAAGCGGCAACCCCAACTCGCTCAGCTTACCCAGGTCCACGAGCGCCAGAAAAACCACCTCCTTCATGGCAATGGGCGGTTTCCCATCGAAGAAGAACTTGGGCGTGATCAGCTTGTCGGCCATGATCTCCTACACATCCTCTTCCAACTGGTCGACCTTGAGCTCCAGGTCAAACATCAACAAGCTGATGTTTTCAGGCAATCCCGCCGCAGGTTCTTCGGACTGACCGGTCTCCGACTCCTCATTATCCTCTTCTTCCTCCTCGTCGGATAAGTCCGTCCGGTAGGGCTCGAAGTCCTTGACGTCATCCCAAGAGTCTTCCTTTAGCTCCTTGTCCACCTGCTTCTTCAGGGAGACCTCCCGTTCCGCAATTCCCTCCTTGTAATCGATATAGCAGGCGTAGTGTAACCCTGGAATAACCTTGTGAAACGTCACCTCGAAATGAGTTTCATCGATCTCCCTGGCCTGTGCCATCAAACGCTGAGTGGATTTGTAAAGGACAGTGCCTTCCTTGTCGACGGCCTCCAGCCCGATCTCGTCGTCCCACGCATTCGGAGAATTGTCGTCCCAGTCTATCTCGACCTTGTAGCGCCATCCCACGTGCTGCAGGGCGTTGCCAGATATGGCCACTAAGCCATCAAGGTCGATTTTGAAAAGATAGGCGGGGTAAACGTCGCGGGGATCGGTGTCCTTTTTATCCTTGCCGTATTCGGAATACTCCCACTCGGCGTGCACGAATCCCTTCTCGACCTTGGCCGAGATGCCGTCCTTGACCATCTCGTGCTTGCCTTCGGCAGCCATTCTCCAGACACTGAACTTAGCCTCCGTACCGTCCGGGACGTCTTCGAGATCGGCGCACATGGCCGACTTCTGGCCGACCGAAACCGCCGGCGTGTTCCAGAAGGCCCGGAGAATACCCTGCTCACCCTTGATATAGTTGTGCACGTGGCCGGCCTCACCGCCGCAGGAGTTTCTGATTTTCTGAGCCTCGGCCATACTACACTATCTCCGCCTTTCCCCCATAGGCGGTTCTGAACAGGACCTTGTCCCCCAGCGGCAGTCCGGTGATTTTCACCTTTCCCTTCTCGTCCGTTACAAACATACGTTCGGTGTCATCACCGCCGACAACGACGATCCTTGTAAAGGGCAAAATCGGTTGACCGTCATCGTTCTCGACATCGACGACTTTGACCTTTTCACCTTTCTGGTTAGTTATGTATTTCGGCTCGTCCTCGTCCTTGTTCTTGAGAAGCTCTATTTCCACCTCGTCCCCGATATCAATGACACCCGACACCGTTCGGGCTTTGCCGGCCGCGGCCTTAAAGATGAACTTGGGCAGAGTACCTTTGTCCTTCGCGTCATACTTGTAGGTCCACTCGGCCTTTACCTTGTTCTTTTCCACCTTGGCCGAAACCGAGGCAATCTTGTCCGAAGGCAGCTCCCGGTGGAGACGGAAGATCTCGATTTTGACGGAAGTGCCGTCCTCCAGGAAAGGAGCGTCGACGAGCATCTCGTTGGGATCGATAGCCGAACCGATGGTACTGCCCCAGCGGGCGTTGTGAAGGCCTTTGAAACGGACGTTGTAGTTGCCCTTCAGGATATCGTCCTTCCGGATTTTGCCGTCCGAACCCAGTTTGCCCTTTTCCGACTTGCCGTCCGGGAAGATAAACTCGTACTCGATATCGGCAAGCTTGTCGTCTTTTTCGTCTTTGAAGTTGAACTCGATGAAGGTCTTTTCATCCTTGTCTTCGCCCTGGGCTTCCTCGCCCTCCCCTGCGGCCGCGCTTGTGGTCGCACCGCTGCCGTCAGCCGCGGCGCCTTTGGCGGCCGAGCCGCCGCCGCCACCGCCGCCGCCGCCGCCGTTACCGATAAAGACGGTGGGGCTGCCCAATTGGATTTTGCCCTTGTTCATCGGCGGTTTCTGAAATGCCGTCCCGGGCGGGGTCGGGATGTGCGGCGGCGTATTGGAGGCCGTACTGCCCACCATGGCGGCCGGGAGACCCATAATCTTTACGGTGGTGCTCAGGGCACTGTCGATAATGCCGACAAACGGATGCGGCAGTGGTGTCGGTACCGGTCCCCCGGGTGTCGGTACCATGACGATGTGAACGTCGACACCGGTTACCTGGTCCGTCTGCTTGGCCGCCGGCAGCTTGTTTATGAAGACGGTACCCGCTGCCACGACTACTCCCGTGGGCGCATCAGTAGGATCACCGCAGGTCATCACCATGTCAGTTGCCCTGGCCGCCTGTTTTCCCATAGGACCTTATCTGGCTGGAGTTGAATGGTTTTTATACCCGTTAATTTAATGACTGTTGACGCTCCGAGTCAATAAAAGAATACGACCGGCGGGGAGCCGGTCGGTCGGATATAACGGACGCCCGGACAACATCGCTGTCCGGGCACCGTCATTACCAAAGCCTCACTGATGGACCTCTTGCTCGAGAACAAAGCGGCGGTATATCTTGGCGTACAGGCCTGCTCGCGCAACGAGGTCGGCATGTTTCCCCGCTTCGACAACCCGGCCCTCCTGAAACACATATATCATATCGGCCTGCTCCAGCGTATCCGGGCGATGGGTAATCACAATAGCCGTCATCTCGGGCAGGACTTCGTGCAGACGTCCCCACAGGGCGGCTTCCGTCCGTGAATCGAGCGCCGACGTACAGTCGTCCAGAACAAGGATCTTAGGTTTGCCGACCAGCGCCCGCGCCAAAGCCAGGCGCTGCTTTTGGCCGCCCGAAATTGACATCCCGCGGGTACCGATAGGCGTGTCCAGACCTTGCGGAAAAGATTCTATTTCCCCTGTCAACTGCGAAATCTCTATCGCCCACTCCAGCAGAGTCTCGGACACATCTTCGCGACCCAGTAAAATGTTGTTGCGCACGGTGTCGCTGAACAGGACCGGTTCCTGAGGAACGTAGCCGATGTTCCGTCGCAGATCATCTATCCTGAACTGGCGTAAATCATGGCCGCCGAGACGGACGGTACCGCCGGAGGGATCCACCAAGCGTGGAATCATATTTACCAGCCAGCTCTTGCCCGAGCCAACCCGCCCGACGAGCGCCACCGTCTGACCGGCCGGGATGTTTATGCTGACACCATCGATGATCTTGCGCCCCGATCCCGGAAATGAGAAGTCGACCTCGTCGAAAGACAGGTCGCCGACGAAATTCCGACCCAGCGGAGTCTGGCCCGTGTCCGCCACCATCGACGGTACATCCTCCAGTTCCGTCAGACGGTTGATGGAAATCGCCGACTGCCGTGACTTGACCAGGAACTGGCCGATATCAAACATCGGGAATACCAGCCACATTATGTACAGGATGAACGAGGCCAGTTGTCCGGTGGTCAGATCGGCGCGAATGACCATGTAACCGCCTGACAACAGTACAATTATGACGCCGAACTGCCAGATATACATGTACAACGAATCGACCGCGGTCATGGATTTAATGGTTGCTATCTCGGCGTCGCGCCGCTCATTTATGGCTGCAGCGAACTTGGCTTTCTGGGCCTTCTCCTTGACATAAGCCTTGACAACCCTGATCCCCGAGAAGCAGGCCTCCATGACATCATTGAAATGCG
>JAOUEU010000213.1 GCA_029858555.1 Candidatus Zixiibacteriota bacterium | reverse complement strand
AAATCGGGTACGCCGTCGCCTTCGTACCAGAAAGAATCCACCTGAGTCGGCTCCCAGATTTCGACAATTATCGTCGAGTCGCCGTCGGGAATAGTATCCAAGCGCGCCAGGGCAGAGTCTACAACGCAGGTGCGGAGTTTGCCAGCATATCCGTTGCTATCGGTGTCGACGCCGGGGTTGTCATAAACCCAGGATGCCCAGCGCGAGCTGGCGGCGAGGCCGGAGAAGTTGAGGGCCCGGTAGTACAATTCCGGCTTGTAGGGATCGAAAAGATCTTCAAAATGGCTGGCGCCGACGTGGAAGTCGGTACCGCCCACCCAGGCGAAAGAGATCGGCAGTTTATCACCCGGGGTGATGTTGAAAGGACCGAATGACAGCAGGTACCGGGTATCGAATCCCCTGGCATATTCCTCGGCGCCTTCCGGGGGAGGCAGCCACCCTTCAAGCGTGTGATCTTTTGCCGTGAACAGCAGGTCGTAATCGAACTCCTCGTGCCTGAGGACGTAATATTTGTTTCTGTCTCCGGTAGGTGTACCCATGCGAGAGCCCATATCGCGAAAGGGGTCACCGGGCCGGGCCTGACGGCGCGGTCCGAAATCGCCGGAGGGGTTGCTGTAGTTCATGATCCACCAGTTGTAGGAGTACTTCAGTTGTTCGGCCGGCGTCCGCACCACCCGCACCCCGACAGCCCCCAGCGCCGAACGATAATCCCACGCGCCGCCAACCGGATCACCATCGTTGTCGGCCGTGTACGCTACGTTAATGGTATCGACAAAGCCGCAGCCTTCGGGGGCCGGGTGTTCCGGGTAGAAACCGACAATGTCATCATTCCACCCCTCGGGTCCGTTACGCGAGGTGTGCCAGACATCGCCGTCGACGTATATGCCCATGTACACGTCGCGCAGACTGGCCTCGCCGATATTTTCGACCTGGTAGTCGAAAAGGATGAAGTCATCGGCGTAGCCGTAACTCCAGGCCATCGAGCGCTGGGTAACCTTGACATGGAGAGGGCGGTGGGGACGGTTGTCAAAGGGGTCCATCTGAATAACGTTTACATCCGTGATGGTATCGGCATATTCGCAGATGATATCATCCTCGGAACGGGCCTCCGGATCATAGAAGGGGCTCCTCAGGTCAATGGATTTATACCGGAAGTCCCCGAAGGGACCGACATCAGGCCAGAATTCTCTCGTTTGGTACCAATCTTCGTCGCCGACCGATACCAGGGTATCGCGACCAACAACAGCACCGATCCACATGGCGGCCACCCACAGGTAGACAATATCAGAGCCGCGGGGGTATATGCAGGAGGGAATAACCTCGCCGGTGAACGGGTCGGGAATGGCGCCTCCCAGGGTGCCGAAGGTGCCGTTGTTGGCGATGGCCAACTGAATATTGCCCCGGTTGTGAGCCGTATACTGAACGATGGGACCGTTGGCCGCGGATTGACCGCTGCGGCGGTCTTTAAGTTCCGGATGCAGCTTCGGATTGATGGATTCAGCATCGATGGAGCCAACGCCGAAGTATAAAGCAAAGGCCGAGCAAAACAGCATTTTGCGCCGGCCTCCAAGCCACTTAATTATAGCCATATCTTACATTATAAGAACCAGTTTTCCGATCTGTGTGTTCCCCTCGTCGTCTTCCACCGTCCAGTAATAAATCCCGGACACGGCCGACTGCGTGTTGCGGGTGATGAGATCCCAGTAGTCATGAGAGGCTTCGGGGTCGGACTCGGGGACGTAGTGCCTAATCTCGCGAACAAGATCACCGTCAAGGGAGAAAATGCTGATAGTACACCTGGGTGGCAGGTTGGCGAAGTGAATTCTGCGGGCTCGACCTTCGGAGACATTTTGTCCCTCGACCCTCGTCGTTTCAAACGACGACCTGAGGTAGCCGGCATCCACCCGATAAGGATTAGGATAGACATACACGGGGAGATTTCGGGCGGCCACCTCCTGTACCGAGGACAGCGGATAGGCCCTCTCCGCGCTAAAAGTGACGGAGGACTCCAGCGAAGGGAGGCCCGATTGCGGCGACCCGAAATCGAAGGCAGTCACGTTGAACCAGTACGGTACGGTGGGCAGAAGATCCTCGATTACAATCTCGTACTCGTAGTATTTCAGAAAGCCGTCGTCAGTGAGTTCAGAATCGGGGGCTTCCTCGGGAATCAGAGTAGTCGGGTAAGGGACATCGAAAGGCTTTCTGATGTCAGTAGCCACGCCCAGTTCGGACACGTTGTAATCCTGCGCCCGGAAGTAAAACAGGGATTCGGGGTAGAGCGGGTGAATAAAGGGATTCGAGGGAGAATATGCCAGGGGGTCGAAGTCGGTGCCCCCGCAGGAGTCACCATAGGCACACTGAAGTTCCTCCCGCCCATAAGGAATGTCAGGCAGGACATAGCCGGCGCCGCCGGGCCGGTAAGGATCCCAGACAAACTTGTTGTAGTCTTCCACGTCGTACGAGGCCAGCACGCTGAAGCTGCTGGAGCGTTCGTCGCGGGAGTAGTAAACACGATACCCTTCGAAGTCTACTAGGTCGGAGAAAACATCCTTGGTGTTCTCGGATCTGAGGCCGTTGAATTTGATAGTGACTTTCCCGACCTCCGGTAATACCCGCATGGCCGGAATCCCGAGGTGGTTGATCCAGGAAGACGGCGCCGGCGGGGGGGAGGCGCCGCGGAAGTCCGGTACCCGGTCGCCGGTCGTAAAGCAGGTATCGGCGAGAGTCGGGAGGTAGATATATCTATAAATATATTCCCACTCGGAGCCGGTCCAGATGGAGTCTATTTTCGTGGAGTCAATCACCGCCGAATCGGCGACACAGACAAACTGTTCACCGCTATAACCGTTGTCATCGGTGTCGACGCCGGGGTTGTCATAGATCCACGATGCCCACCGCGCGTTTTCACCGAGGTCGGCAAAATTGAGATTGGCGTAGTATCTTTCGGGGTCATCCGGGAGAAAATCATCATTGCCAATAGAGCGATGGAAGTTGGGGCCGGCAAAGTAAGCAAACGAAATGGGTAACTCATCACCGGGACTTATCCGGAAGGGCCCGAATGAAAGCAAATAGCGGGTGTCATAGCCGTTGGCAAAATCGGCCGCCAGGCCCTGGTTGGGGTAGAGCCAGAGCGTATCGGCTTCCGATATTTTGGCGGTGTAGGCCTGGTCATAGTCGAACTCGCGATTCCGCAGGGAATAATACTTGTTACGATCTCCTTCAGGCGTGCCCAGACCGCCGGTGCCGAAATCGCGGAATCTTTCCGGCCAGCGACCCTTCTCGGACTGCTCCCGGGGTCCAAAGTCCAGGCTGGGATTGCCATTGCCAATCCACCAGTTGAAAGAGACATCGAGTTCCTCGGCCGGAGTGCGGACGATGCGCGTGGCCGTGACGTGAGGCGCCGGCCGCTCTTTGTTCAAATCACCATCGTTATCAGCTATCCAGGCCATGTTCACCGTGTCAATATATTCGCATTTCTTACAAAAGGCGGGCAGGGTATGCACAAAACCGCACAGATCGTCGGCAAAGCCATTGGTGCCCTGACAGTCGTAGCATACGTCGGCGTCAACGTAAATGCCCATATACACATTTTCAAGCGTCCTGACGCCGATGTTCGCGATTTTGTAATCGAAAAGCACGAGATCTTCGGCATAGGAGTATGACCAGGCAAAGGAGCTTTGCTGAACGTGAATGTGGAGCGGCCGGTGGGAGCGTCCGGTCCAGTCGTTGGGGATGCCCCGGGTATAGGTGTCGGTGTAAACGGCGATGTAATCTTCCTCCGATATGGCCCCTTGGAACTCCGGCTTGGAAGGGTCAATGATGGAACGCTTTATCATATTGCCGAAAGGGGCTTCGTCAGGGTACATCTCGTTTACATACTGCCAGCCATCAGCTCCGACCGAAACGAGCGTATCGCGGCCCATCACCGCCCCGATCCAGAAAGCACCGCCAAAGAGGTACTGAATCCCCGAACCTTTGGGATATTCACAGGAGGGCACGGCCTGGCCCGTAAAGAAGTCGATGTGAGCGCCAGCGGCGTACTGGGACCCGAAGGTGCCGTTATTGTTAACACCGAGGACGATCTGACCGACGCGGTGTCCGGCGAGGCCGTGGGCCGGCGGGCCGACAAGGGAACCACCGCCCTGATAGCCTTTGCCCGCGTCCAGTGCCATTCGCCCATGCAGTGACCCGGATAACGTCACACAAAGTGCGACCGCCAGGGTCGTGACAACTAACCCGTTTTTAGACATGGTTTTTACGCTCATCGCTTTGTTCGATTTTCTCGTATCCGCCGGCTCCTGCGGGCTCGGATCAGACGCCGAGAGTCGGCACTACTACAACTAATTATTTTACATAAATTTCTAAGCCATCGCAAGGACTTTCAGAAAAATGTCAGCCTCCGCCCAGAGACCACAGATACTGACGTTTCTATGTGGCAGGCTGTTGAATTGGCGAAAACCGAGCCTGCGCAGTGACAGCAAGGGTGCAGCTACAAACGCCGTCGGCGATGACGGATAAGGATACCGCCTCGCAGTTCCGGCACGGGTGGCGCCGGAGTTGTTTTTCTGCGGCGGAAAAGCCGGTCGGGCCGACTTTTCTGCCGCAGTCCAGCGCCGCCTTACTCGGGTTTGGCGAAAGTCGACGCTGGATATGTTTCGTTGGCTACGATTTCGGTAATCTCCGTAGCTGAGATCTTCTGTCCGTTGAGCCGAGTTTCGGTCTTCATAGGCAGCCGGATGCCTGACACATCCGAGAATTGCGAATAGTACTGGTCAATGTTGCCTTCACCCATGAAGGTCTTACCCCAGTATGATTTGGAGACCAGTTCGCCGGTCTGACTCTTAAGGCCCAGGCGACAGATACGGTTACCGTCGCTGTCGAGAAGCACCACGTAGTCACAGGCGATGCCATTAGACTCTCCGGAACCGTCAAAGACAGCCTGACTGTTCGGATCGTCGGCTCCCTGGAAAATGAGGAGGGTGCGACGCGCGTTTTCCTCGGCCTGCTCTTTCAGGTCGTCGTCGGTCATGGCTACAATCTCGCCGGTCTGCGATGTCTTCCAGCCGCTTTCGCCATCCTGAATCGATAATAGTTTCTGACCCATCATGGAAACGATGGAGCGACTCTTGTCCGGGAAGACGGAAATTTCCTCGATGCCGACGGGGAATTCTCCCTGGGGCGTGGTGAGGGTGACGGTACCCTTTGTAGCCAGTGCCTTTATGTTCCGGCAGTTGGCAACACCTCCGGCGGCAGTGGCGGCGTTCGCGAGCAACTGGCGGCCCTTAGCGAGATTTTCCGGAGTGGCGGCCAGTTCTTTTTCCTCTTCACCAGAAGGGATGGTGATATCAATGGTATCCACGGGACCGAGTCCCAGAGCCTCCAGTGGCTCGTCAAAAGCGGCGCCGTTGCCGATCACCAAAACGATAATTTCATCCGGGCGCAGGTTTTTCCTGGCGGCGGTCACAATGTCATCGGGAGTGACGTTTTCGACGCGTTGTTTCTCCTGTTGCAGGAAGTCCTCGGGCAGGCCGTAAAAGTCATACTCCATCATGCGGTCGACGACTTCCCTACGGGAATCAAAGTTGAAGACAAAGGAGTTGAGATAGCCGTCTTTGCCCTTCTGCATCTCGGCGGTCGTGGGAGGATCGGTGTGCATGGACTTG
>JAOUEU010000212.1 GCA_029858555.1 Candidatus Zixiibacteriota bacterium | reverse complement strand
CTTTCCCATTTTTCGTCAAGACCGTAATGGTCGACGATCAACCAGTCAACGGGTGCGGTCACGGCTTGCCGTGTCTGACGGCAGTCCGTTTCCCATCCGACACCAAGCCAACCGGCGTGCGCGGGCTGTCCGGCAGGTTCGTTCACCTCGGCCTCGACAGTCGACAGGCGGTTGACCGGAAATCCTTTCGCGGCTATCAACTCGCAGAGGTGTCCTTCGTGCTCCCGGCAGACAAAGCACAGTTGCACCCCCTTATCCCTAAGCCCCGCCGCCAGGGTCAGGCAACGCATGACATGGCCGGTGCCTATGGCCGTAGAGGCGTCTGTGCGTATGCAGGCATTCATCGCATGCTCACCAGGCTATGGAGGGCTTGCGCCATCTCCAGATCAGCCCTTTCATCGATATCCACCGAGGCCTTCCAGTCCATCGGGTAAAAAGTATGACCGGGTCCGTAGAAGGAGCCCGCCTTCTGCAAAGCGGCTACGCGAGCAATCCAGACCGCGCCGGTGGGACAGTAAAGCTTCGGCAGGTCCTGCGACCGCTTCTCTTTAACCTCCGGGAAGACCGGGATCGGTGACATGTTATCGTCGAGTTTGACCGCCCACCAGGGATTCATCCACCCGTACCTGAAGCAACTGATCTGAAAGGGTGCCCCGGCCCTGACAAAACTATCGTAAGCCTCGTTGATATGCCGGCCGTTCCTGAGGGGGCAGGTCGGCAGCAGTTGCACCACAGTCTCATATTGTTCATCCAGTATCTTCTCAGCCTGCGCCAGCGCGGTGATGGTGGCCTCGCTTGCGGTAGCATGGTCGTCGGCACAACGGTCACGCAGGAAGGGAACTTCCAGACCGGCCGCAGTCGCCGCGGCGGCGATCCTTTCATCATCGGTGCTGACCAGCACCCGCTCAAACAATCCCGCCTCCAGGGCGGCCTCGATTGTCCAGGCGATCAGCGGACGACCGGCGAACTCGACCAGGTTCTTGCCGGGGATGCGCCTGGACCCGCCCCGCGCCGGTATGACGGCTATGACGCTTTTCTTTACCATATCCCCCGTCCCCGGTCAACCACCAGGTAGTGCCCGGCGCCGCCCGTTATCAGGATGGTTCGCGCATCACCTGGCATGCTTGCCTCCTTCGATAATCCGCACGACCCGCATCACAAATTCGCGGTCGACAGGCGGCTCCTGTCTGCGCACGATGCTGACAAAAGTCTGCAGGGCGTTTTTGAAAGCGGCATAGGTATCGGAAAAGATCAATTGCCTTTGGGCGCTTTCGCCCGTCAGGGTTATCCGCGGTGGGCCGGGGTCATGCCCGCCCGCAGCAAAGACCGCTTCCAAACCGCTTGCCCAGCGCACTCTGACCGTCCGGACGCCGTCGGCATGACGCGCTTCGACTCTTTCGATGCGGCCCTGCTCGCCTACGATTTTGAGAACCGGTTCGATTACGTGAACGCCGTACTTTCCCCAGTCTTTCATGACCGAGGCGCTGATCTGCCTCAGCGGACCCAGTTCGGCCAGCGACTCCGCTGACGGTCTGAACTCATCGGCATAAGCCAGTGCGGAGCACGTAAAGATTTGACCGTTATACCGCCGGGCGGAGAATATCTTCTCAGCTTCCGCCACGCTCGTCGCCAGGGGTTTGTCTATATAGATGGGCATGCCGGCCGCCAGGAAAGGCGCCGCCATTTTGAAGTGATGCTCGGCATCGTCCCGCGCCAGCAGTATCGCGTCGACCCGGCCTATCATTTCCGTGTAATCGTCAACCACGTTTTCCACCAGGCTTGCCGCTGCAATATCCCGGGATATTTCCGTCTCTTGTGTCCAGACGTGCGTCACGACCGCCCCACTGATGGCATCATCGGGAAACTTCTGCCGGGACAGGTACTCGGGAATTACCGGGAAGGGACAGTTTTTCATCGCTTCCGGGTCGTACCCGTTAAAGATAGCCGACCAGGAGTACGGGTGCCCGTTCCCCTCACTGAGACCGATGATACCGAGTTTCAGTTCGTTCACCGGACCTCCCATCGCGCGGGGTCGACCATGTTCTCATCCTCGACCGCGAAACCGTCATAGTCGAATTCGACCGGTGTGTTCCAGGCGGCTATGTTCTCGGTCAATTGCTGTTTATCGTTCACCCCGAGTATGAAGCAGGTCGGTTCCGGAACACTGCGGGCGAAGTTTTCCGCGGCCGCTGCCGGTGAAAGGCCGTGCTCCCTGAGCCGGTTGCGCCAGGCGGCCAGCTTCGGGTAGACGGGTCGGAAGTAGGCGGGCACGTCGTCGAGCGGCATCAGCAGCAGACCCTGAAGGAAGATCGAACGCGCATGTATCTCCACATTACGCTTTTGCAGCCGCGCCAGATGACCGCTTCTGATCAGACGCTGGTCAAAAACATTCAGCGGCACCTGGACGATATCAATCGGGAAGCGTGCCAGCAGCCGGTCGATCTGGTCGCCGCTGTAGACGGATACTCCGATTTTTTCCACCAGGCCCCATTTTTTCAGATCGCTCATCACATCCCAGAGCAACTCGCCGTCGCGGGCAAGGAGGTCATCGGTACGATGCACCAGCAGGGCGTACAACGACTCCTGACCGAGTCTCTGCAGAGACCTGTAGAAACTGCTTTTGACGACCATGGCATCATCGTCGGTGAGCGCGGCCGTGCCCAGCACCGGGGTCTTGGTCACGATTTTGAAAGCATGACCGCCGGGCAGACATCTGCCAACCACCTCTTCGCCGACGCCGTAGGCCGGCGACGTGTCTATGAAGGCGATTCCCTGCCGATGGGCCTCGGCCAAAATTTCACGCGCCTGGGCGAAACTGCTTTGGCCCTGCACATTGGAAATGCCGTAGTCGGCTCCGAACTGAACGGTCCCCAGTCCCAGCCTCGACAACTTTTTACTTTGCTCCGTCATTTCCATCCCACCCGTCTCAAGGCGCGGGCCAGTTCGTCAATCACCCGCTCGCAGTCGGTGTCAGCCAACTCCGGATACATCGGTATCGTCAGGGCCCGGGCATAATACTGTTCCGCCATCGGGCAGTCGCCGGGCCCGGTCCCACTGTGTTTTTGGTAATACGGCTGGAGATGGACCGGTATGTAGTGAACCTGGCTGCCGATGTTGGCCTCGCGCAGCCGCCGCATGACCGTTGCCCGGTCGACTCCGAAATAATCAAATTTGACTTGCACCACGTACAGATGATAGGCATGAGATACGTTGGGCCGCACGGCGAGAGGCGACACCTCACCTCCTTCGAATCGCTCCCGTATCAGCTCGCCGTACAGGGCGGCGATTTCCCGGCGCCGTTTGAGCGAGCCTTCCAGTCGCATCAACTGACTGCGGCCGAGAGCCGCCGCCAGGTCGCTGACGCGATAGTTGAAACCAAGTTCCTGCAGTTCGTGATACCAGGGATTGGGGGTCCCGTCGGAGGCATAAGCCATGTGTGAGTTGACCGGGTATGCCTGTTGGATGCCGTGGTTGCGAAAGCGGCCCAGGCGCTCGGCAAGGTCGGGGTTGGCGGTGGCGACAGCGCCACCCTCCCCCATCGCCACATGCTTGACCGAATGGAAAGAGAAGGCGGTCATGTCGCTGTAACGGTTGCCGCCCAGTTTATAAACCTGATCGCGGTGGGTGAATGAAGCTCCCAGCGCATGGCAGGCATCGTCGACCACATACGCGCCGTGCTCCCTCGCCATCTCGTGAACCCGAATCAGGTCCGCCGGCTGCCCCGCGAAATGAACCGGAATCACGGCCTTAATCTTCTTCTGCCGGTCACGCTGCAAAGCTCTTTCCAGGCGATCGGGGTCGATCAGGGCGGTATTCGGGTCGACATCGACGAACTGCACTGCCGCCGCCGTATACCGCGCGCAGTTGGCCGAGGCCATGAAAGTGATGGGCGTGGTAACTACCACATCGCCCTCACCGACACCCATGGCCAGCATGGCCAGATGCAGGGCGGCCGTACCGTTGCTGCAGGCCACGACATTATCGGCGCCCACCGTGCGGGCAAGCGCCTCCTCGAAGGCCTCAACGGCCGGCCCCTGGGTCAGATAGTCGGATTTGAGGACTTCCACGACCGCCCGGATGTCCTCATCGGTGACGTGTTGCCTTCCATATGGCAGGAACGGTTTATCTGTTCTGGTATCCACTTCCATTTGGACCCGCTCTTGTTATACTACCGGTTGGATGAGAACCGGCTTATACTTCATCCCGTTCGGAGACTGCCTGAAGACCGGCAGCTTTGTGCCCGGCTGCCTGCAGCAGCGAAAGCCTCCGTCTATCCTCCCTTTGTCTCTCCTGGTCGGTATGCAAGTCTTCCTTGATATGTTTTTCTATCAGGCCACGAATTTCGTCTGAGGTCAGCCACTGCGTGTTGGTGCCACTGCAGTATCGGAATCCCCTCTCACAATGCTTGCCGCCAAAGGCTTCTTTGAATCGTGCCACGTCCCACAGAGGCGTTGCGGGAAGTATGACATAATAATCATCGAATTCGAGAGTGTTGAGGGCGTCGGTCTCGGTGATCATTTCTTCGTGGAGTTTCTCGCCCGGCCTGATGCCGACGATTTCGTGACGGCACTCGGGTGCGACGGCCCTGGCAACGTCAACAATGCGGTAACTCGGTATTTTGGGCACAAAGAGTTCGCCGCCCCACATATGGGTCAGAGCGTAAAGGACCAGGTTGACTCCTTCGTTGAGCGTAATACTGAACCGGGTCATCTCAGGATCGGTGATCGGCAGGATGCCGCCGGGCCGTTTCTTGATAAAGAAGGGAATGACGCTGCCGCGGCTGTTCATAACGTTGCCATAGCGTACCACCGAGAACTTGATGTCGTGCTTGCCCTTGAAATTGTTGGCCGTGATAAACAGTTTGTCCGAACACAGCTTGGTTGCCCCGTAAAGATTTATCGGTGCGGCGGCCTTATCCGTGGACAGCGCCACGACTTTCCTGACACCGCGATCGATGGCGTTTTCGATCACGTTCTGGGCTCCCAGGACATTCGTCTTGATGGCCTCAAAAGGATTGTACTCGCACGCCGGAACCTGTTTGAGCGCGGCCGAATGGATCACAATATCGATGTCTTCCATGGCCCGGTAGAGCCTTTCCTTATCCCGCACATCGCCGACGAAAAAGCGCATCTGGGGATATTTCCCGAGAGGGTAAATCTGACTCATCTCGAACTGTTTGAGTTCGTCGCGGGAGTAAACCACCAGGCGCTTAACCTGGGGATATTTCTCCAGAACGACTTCAACGAATTTTCTGCCAAACGATCCCGTCCCACCCGTTACAAGAACTGCCTTCCCTGTCAGCATTAGTCACATCCTCTTCCTTGCGTATCTTGAGCGCTTCCTCACGCCGGGGCGAGACGAAATCACTCTTCCAGCTTAAAGCCGGATTGGGGGTCATCTTCGTGTCTTATCTCATCGACCGGCCCGGATCGTCCCTGACCCGCGTACAGCCGATTCGGTGCGTTATACACCAGACCCGGTACTTTCCCTATGTTAGTGTAGGCATGCGCCACACCCTTGGGGACTATTATCATTGTCGGTTTTCCTTCACCAACCTCCATAATAAACTTTGTGCCGTATGTTGCGGAATGCGAACGGTTATCCCACAGGTACAGCCGAAACGTCGACGGTCCGACGAAACCGAAACAATCCGACTGGTCGCGATGCTCGTGGGGC
>JAOUEU010000017.1 GCA_029858555.1 Candidatus Zixiibacteriota bacterium | reverse complement strand
CCAGCCGGGACTAATCCCTGTTGACGTAGTTCGGACCAGAATCACTTATCGAGAGCCGGCCGCAGCTTTTGTCCCTCCTTCGCCGTACACGCTCGATCTGGATTCTCTTATTTCACTGGTCAGCGAAGATTCTCTCCGCTCATATACCGAACATTTACAGGCCTATCCAACCAGGCTTGCCGGAACGGTTGACAATCGCCAGGCGCGCAACTGGCTGGCTTACAAGTTTGAGTCCTTCGGCTACGATTCGGTGATGATCGATACGTTCTCAGCCGACCTTTCCGGAGAAACGACGGAATGTCACAATGTGGTCGCATACAAAATCGGCAGTCGCTTTCCCGGCCAGCAGATAATCGTCGGCGCCCATCGCGATGCCGTGGAAGGTTCGCCGGGTGCCGACGATAACGGCTCAGGCACGGCGGGTGTTCTGGAAATAGCGCGCGTGCTTCGCGACATCGAAACCGATATGACGTTCATCTTCGTCCTGTTCGATGCCGAGGAGTTCGGTCTCTACGGGGCCGAACACTATGCCGACGAGGCGACGCTCAGAGGTGACAGCATTGTCTATATGCTCAACATGGACATGATCGGGCATTACGAGAACGATACCCGCGCCCGGCTGTACCACGGTACGGACACGACATTTTCAGTCCTATGGCGCACCCTGGCCTCTTCTCTTCTGGGCATGACCGGCTACCTGTCGGGAAATTCCGGCGGTTCCGACCATTATCCTTTCACCGTGAAAGGCTATCCGGCGACTTTTGTAGCCGAATACTATTTTTCCACCGTTTATCACTCCTTTCGCGACAGCACGTCGTATATGGATTTCTCGTATATGACGAAGATGGTACAGGTTTCTCTGGCGACCACTTACACGGTCAGCGCTACGGTCAGACCCGAGGAACGACTGGCTTTCGAATATCCCAAAGGCGTCCCGACCATGCTATCTCCGGGCTACCCGACCACGATCGAACTCCTGGTCAAAGGCGCCTGGGATGGCGTACCGGTGCCGGGCAGCGCTAAAATCTATTACTCCTTCGACGGCGGGGGTTACGTCACCGTTCCGATGAACGAAATCGGCGTCAATTATTATGAGGGCACCCTGCCTGCGGCTGACTGCTACAGCCGCTTTGATTTCTACGTCAGCGCCGATGAAGCTGAACTGGGGACGCTGTACGACCGCGGCCCGATAAACCCCTACAGCGCCGTCGTGGCCACGGGCCTTAACGTTCTCTTCGAAGACGACTTTGAGACCAACAAGTACTGGACGGTGTACGGTACCGCTACCGACGGCGCCTGGGAACGGCGCGTTCCGAGCGCCGGCGGCCTGTACGGTGACCCCACCAGCGACTTCGACGGGTCCGGCTACTGCTACGTAACCGACAACCAGGTGGGCGCCGATGTTGATGGAGGCACTACCAACCTGGTCTCGCCAAAGTTTAACCTGTCGGGAACCGACGGCAGGATCAGTTATGCCCGCTGGTTCAACCTCAATACTTATACTTACAATCACGACGTTTTCCGGGTGTTCATCTCCAATAACGACGGCCAGGACTGGGTGCTGGCCGATAGCGCCGGGCCGGTGGATCAGTGCCACGGCGGGTGGTTCGAGCATAGCTTCTGGGCAAGTGAATTCGTCACTGCCACTTCCGATATGAGGGTGCGGTTCGCGGCTTCTGACACGCTCTACGCCACAACCATCGAGGCGGCCGTTGACGCCTTCAGTGTCACCACCTATGAATGCGATCCATCAGTGGTTGACCTTGACGAGGACGGTGTGCCGGTCACCGCCGACAATTGCCCGGATATCTACAACCCGATGCAGGAAGATGCCGACAGTGACCTTGTCGGTGATGTCTGCGATAACTGCACCGATACTGACGGAGACGGCCTGGGCAATCCGGGCTATGCCCTGAATACATGCCCCGACGACAACTGCCCGGAGGCGGCTAACACCGCCCAGACGGATGCCGACGGCGACGGCATCGGGGATGCCTGTGACGAATGCACGGATTTGGACGGCGATGGTTACGGCGACACCGGCTACGCCGCCAACACTTGCCAGGTAGATAACTGTCCGAAGATACCTAACCCGGACCAGTATGACACCAACGGCGACGGTATCGGCGATGCCTGTTGCTGCAGCGGATTCCGGGGGAATGCCAACGGGGCGCCGCCCGACCGGGTGAACATATCCGACGTGGCCTACCTGGTGGACTATCTCTTCGGGATACCGACCGGTCCCCCGCCGCCGTGCCCGGCTGAGGGCAATGCCAACGGTGATGCCAGCGAGAAGACCAATGTTTCCGATATCACATACCTGGTGACTTACCTCTTTGGAATTCCGGCCGGTCCACCGCCGCCGGATTGTCCTTAGGGTTTTGACCTGGATTTCGATAGCAGAACGTCGCAGCGATCGTCCGGATAGACCGCGTGTGGCGCATGCCCGGCGGTCAGGTTTGCCTTGACATAGCGTGGATTCATTTGTATATTTTGACGATGGCGGTTGTCCGAAGCAGGCAGCCGGTTTTGCCTTGGCATCGTTGACCCGGCACCAGGACGCCCTTGGCCATGTCAGTATAACGTATTGAAAGGTCTGGCCGCCGTGTCGCCAATCGTTCGACGATGTATCCCAGGGAGGAATGTTCCGTGAGAAGACTATGGGTTCTCGTTGCCGCAGCCCTTATCCCTTCAGTTGCCTACTCAGATGATCTCTACCGGGTTCAGGTTAGTGGTAAGATGGAGACTGAAGTGCTGCGGTCGACCGGGGTTGACCCGGTGGTGCGCCTCGCGGACGGCTATCTCGTTCTGGCCGACGGGATTTCCGCGCAGCTTCTGTTGACCAGCGGCCTGGCATACCGTCTCGTCGCCTCCAACGTGGAAAAGGATGAGCTGGCTATAGACCGGCGGTCTGACCGTGTGAATATCGACAAGTACCCGCTGGTCTTCGAGGAAGGCAGGCTGCGCATTTTCAGGATCGACAATGAAATCCTTTCCCGACCGGGTGTGGAACAGGATCTCATTGGGGCCGAGCGAATCGGTGCGGAAATAGTCTATCGGCCGCCGGCCGCGATGGACATCAGCCGCTTACCAGAGTTGGTCGATCTTGATTCACTGGTCTCGCTGGTCAGTCAGGACTCCGTGCAGATGTATACAGAGACGCTGGCAAGCTACTACAGCCGGTTTGCCGGCACCTCCCCGAACAGGGATGCGCGATACTGGCTTCGGGACAAGTTTGCTTCCTTCGGATACGACTCGGTGGCCACAGACACGTTCGTCGCCGAGTGGTGGGGAACTAACATATGGTGCCATAACGTTTGGGCCCACAAAACCGGAACACGTTTTCCCGGACTGCAGATTCTTGTTGGGGCCCACTTTGACGGCGTATACGATTCGCCGGGGGCGGACGACAACGCCTCCGGTGTGGCCGCCGTGCTGGAGATGGCACGCGCCCTGAAAGATATCGAGACGGACATGAGTTTTATTTTCATTCTGTTCGATGCCGAGGAGTTAGGCTTGTGGGGTTCCGAGTACTATGCCGAGCGGGCCTTTGAGCGGGATGACAGTATAATGTTGATGGTCAATATGGACTGCATCGGCTACTACGATTGTAACTCGGTGGCATACGTTGAATACGGATATGACAGCACCTTTGCCGTAACTTACCGTTCGCTGGCTGATTCGCTGACGGACCTGGACATCTTGATGAGCAGCGGAGCAGGCGGCGGTTCGGATCAAGCTCCCTTCTACCAGAGAGGTTACGAAGTGCTCTTTTCCCACGAGTACGTAGAGGGGACCTGGTATTCACCGCATATAAACACTTCTCACGACAGTCTCTGTTATGTCGACTGTAGTTACACTAAGGAAATCGCCCGAGCCTCACTGGCCACGTCGTACCTCGTCAGCCAGACCGTCAGACCACCCGAGAGGCTGGCCTTCGATTTCCCCAAAGGCATCCCCTCCATGCTTTCACCCGGTTATCTTACCACAATAGATGTTAATATAAGCGTCGGCTGGGAGGGCGAGTTTCTACCGGGTAGCGGTTTTCTGCACTACGCCCTCGATGACGCAAGCTATGACAGTATTGCCATGACCGAGGTTGAACCGGGCTACTTGCAGGCCGTTCTGCCCGCTGCGGACTGCGGCAGCAACTGCACTTTCTACTTCACGGCCGAGGAAGTAATTACCGGAACCTACAGCAGTCGCGATTCGGCATACCCATACTTCGCCGTGGTCTCAACCGGGAAAGTGATCCTGTTCGAGGATGATTTTGAAGCCGACAAGGGCTGGACAGTGTACGGTGATGCTACCGACGGCCACTGGGAGAGAGGAACGCCTGTCACCCCCGCCGACACCTGCGTGCCACCCAGTGACTACGACGGCACCGGCATGTGCTACCTCACCGGCGCCGCGGACGGTTCTGATGTCGACAACGGCGGCACCTATCTGGTGTCGCCGCCGATCACGCTCTCCGGCGATGACGCCCTGGTAGAATACGCTCGCTGGTTCGGGCAGACCGCCTATGTTCCTCACGACCCATTCAGAGTATATGTGTCAAACGACGGCGGAGAAAATTGGTCGCTAGTAGAAGAAGACACCGGTGACATAATATGGGAGAAAAGACTCGGCCGATGGCTTGAAGGCAGTTTCTGGGTAGGCGATTTCGTCACACCGACAGGGGATATATTCGTGCGCTTTGAGGCGCGGGATACTCTGTCGGGCGGTACCGTGGAAGCCGCGGTGGATGCCTTCAGCATCGCGATATACGAGTGCAACCTCGGCGTGGTCGACCTTGACGAGGATGGTGTCCCGATAACCGCCGACAACTGCCCGGACACCTACAACCCCCAGCAGGAAGATGCCGACGGTGACCTCATTGGCGATGTATGTGACAATTGCACCGACAGTGACGGTGATGGTCTCGGCAATCCGGGATTTGCACTAAATACTTGCCCCGACGACAACTGCCCGGAGGCAGCTAACGCCGACCAAGCCGACGCCGACGGCGACGGTGTCGGCGACGTCTGCGACGAATGCACTGATATCGACGGTGATGGCTACGGAGATCCGGGGTATGCCGCCAATACCTGCCAGCTTGACAATTGTCCAGGTCTGGCCAACCCTGACCAGCATGACACCAACGGCGACGGTATCGGGGATGCCTGCTGTTGCGGCGGCATCAGGGGCAACGCCAATGGGGCGGCCCCGGACCGGGTGAATATCTCCGATATCGCCTACCTGGTGGACTATCTTTTCGGAATTCCTCTGGGACCTCCGCCTCCGTGCCCCTCCGAGGGCAATGCCAACGGCGATCCTGACGAGAAGACGAACGTATCGGATATCACTTATTTGATCAGCTACCTGTTCGGCATCCCTGCCGGCCCCCCGCCGCCCGATTGTCCATAGGCTTCTCTGCGGACTTCAGTCGCGGGACATCACCGTGATTGTCTGCGCAAGCCGGACGTGGCACAAGCGTAGCAGCCAGGTTCACCTCGACATAGTGTGGATTTAATTGTATATTTTAACGGTAATGTATGTCCGGAGCAGGCAAACAATTCCGCTTGTGCATCGTTGACGTACCATCAGGGCGCCATCCATTATATCAGTTAAAGACCATGAGGAAATCAGCCGAGGTGTCGGTGACCGCGCGGCGACATGTGCACCGGAGTATATTCTGTGAAAAAATACTTGGTTCTGGCGGCGTCGACACTGGTCCCTTCAGTTGCCTACGCGGAGTATGGTTACGACAGCACCGTTTCTCCGTGTTTGTGTCCGTGAGTCTGGTTGCCCGACGCTGCGCCCGAATGTTTATGCCTGTGAAGGAGTTAGGGACAGATCAGGCGGTGCCTGTGGCCGCTTCGAAGAGGCTGTTCTCATCTGCGGTCAGGCGCCGATATCGAAATTGCACAGATCGATACCTGCAAACGTCTTCTTCTAGCATGATTTGACAGTCATGGCATTGTCCATCAATGCCTTGTACGAACACGCCCGCTCTGGAGACAAAACGGCAGAGGAACTGCATTTTGAGAAACTTGTGGTAAGCTCCAGTGTGTTCGTGGGACATAGAACACAGAGCCCGGACGATGTCCATGAGGTAGTCCAGGAAGCTCTAACAACTATCGCAGCCAAGTATCGCAATATTGAATTTGAGACGAGCTTCTCGGTCTGGGCATACAAGATATTGGAACACAAGTTGTTACATTACAGTCCTCGAATTAGCTGTCTTAGAAAACAAGGAGAAAAACCTCATGAGGAAAACGATCGCTGCGACATCGGAAAAGATGAGAGGAGCAGATCCTGCCGGTTTTGTCTTCTCCGCCGCTCTGGCCTTGTCAGTGCTAGCTATGACATGGTCCACCCCAGTCTCGGTGCTCTCACGGGGAATTGAAAGAGCAGGCACAGGGAACTATTCCGGTGTCCCAATTACCCTTGAAAACGCCGGTAACGTCACGCTTCTGAGAACACTCACGGACCATCTTGACCGGGTTTGGACGGTAACCTTTAGTCCCGACGGAAGATTATTGGCATCCTGTGGACAGGATGGCAGAGTCCTTGTTCGAGATGTTGACTCACTTTCGGTATCCACGCAAATGGGGAGCTTTTCCCAGTGGGTGGTCGGCTTGGCATTCAGCCCCGACGGCCACTATTTGGCGTACGGCGGGGCCCTTGGATTCACGGGCTCGGCGGGACCAATCGGCCTGTGGAATGTTGTCGCAGATAGCCTCGAGTTCTTCTGGGGCGGCCACGATGGCGGATGCTGGAGCCTGGATTTTCAAGAAAGCACGGGTATCCTTGCATCCGCAAGCTTCGATCGCACGGTGAAATTGTGGGAGCCGCTGACCGGGACGTTGCTCAACACTCTGACGGGCCACACCGGGGCGGTCCTGTCTGTTGACTTCAATCCCAGCCAGAATCTGCTGGCGTCCTCGAGCATCGACTATACGGTTCGCCTTTGGGACAGCCAGACCGGCAGTCCGGTGTGCGTTCTCACGGGACATACCGGGAATGTCGGATACGTGAAGTTCAGTCCCAACGGGCTGAATGTGGCCTCCTCGGCGGACGATGGGACCGTTCGGCTCTGGAATGTAGCCGACAGCAGTTCGATCTGGTCCCGCAACGCCGAGCAGGGCTGGGTTAACTGTGTCAATTTCAGTCCAGACGGTACTTTGATGGTGACGTGCGGGCATGATGGGTCCGTTGTATTGCGTGACGCAGCGACCGGTCTTCCACTCAAGCGATTAGCAGGCCATCTCGCCCCGGCCCTTCGCGGAGCCTTCAATCCTGAGGGCACTCTGGTGGCCACAGCGGGCTGGGACAACACTGTTCGCCTCTGGGGGGTCGTGGTAGACACTGACCTGGATGGAGTGCCGGACGATGCCGACAACTGCCCGGACGTGCCTAACCCCGACCAGCATGACACCAACTTCGACAATATCGGGGATGCCTGCTGTTGTCAGGGCATACGGGGCAATGCCAACGGGGCGGCCCCGGACCAAATAAACATTTCCGATGTTACCTATCTGGTTGATTATCTTTTCGGGATTCCACTGGGTCCTCCCCCTCCCTGCCCATTCGAGGGCAATGCCAACGGTGACCCCGATGAAAAGACGAATGTATCGGATATCAGTTATATGGTCAGTTACCTGTTCGGTATTCCCATGGGGCCTGCACCGCCCGGCTGCCCGCAGGCCCCCGGCCTGCAGCCCTGACGCCGGCACTGACTGAAAAGACGGATTCGAACAATTCGACTTGCCTTACGTGACCGGTGACCTTTAGATGTCTGGTAGAGCGAGGGTACCATGACTGAAGTCGAGCATATTTACAGACAACTGGAGCGGACCTTTTGTAGTGACCGCTGGCTCTTCCCGGCGGTGCGGGACTCACTGGCGGGTGTGTCGGCCGCAGCGGCCGCCGTCAGACCGGTCGCCAGGGCGCATACGATATGGGAAATCGTTGCCCATATGACGCGCTGGGAACGGGCCGTACTCCGGATGCTAAAGGGAGAGAGTTTAGATCGCACCTACGATCCGGGCAATGCCTGGGACTGGCCCCCAATCACGCAAACCACAAACGACGCCTGGTCCGAGACGGTGCAGGAGTTGGAAGAAGCGCATAAGGAACTGCTGGCGGCAGCGGAGGGTCTTGATAAGTCCCGACTCGAAGACCGCCTGTCGGGCGAGAACTTTACAGTTGGTGAATTGCTGCACGCCGCTATCGAGCACGACCATTACCACAGCGGGCAGATAGCGCTTCTCAAGAAGGCGGCTGCACCGCCGAGGGCGTGATTCGAGTTTTACCTGTCGTCGCGCACACGGACGTAAGAACCACTGCAGGCATCGATAGCGACGATACCAAGCGACAGCGTGTCCCGGTGGCGAAGGCTGTAGGTCATGTCCGTGTTTTCGTCGAGTTCCAGCATCGTGTCGGGACGGTTAAAACGGAAATCCTCTTTGACAACAATCCGGTACGCGCCGGCAAACGAAAGGGTGTCTCCCAGCACCCTGGTATAACTACCATCGGCGGCGAACACGATCAGGTCACGCCGGCCTGACTTCTCGACACTCGTGCAACCTTCCCCCCACGCCCAGTTGCAGCTCTCGACCAGCCGCCAGGTGCCGATCAACATGCCCGGGTCATGGTGGTCTACCCTGTCCTCAGAGTTGACCTCCTCCAGATCACTTTCAAATATAAGACCGCACTGAATGACAAAGGCTGCACAGGCCACCGCAGCCATCGATACGAGCAACCTGCGGCAGTTCACGAGCTAACCTCCTTCAGCCAATGTTCATAACACCGGGGCTACTACATGATACCATTGAGGCAAGGATTTCTTCCAGACCGGGCCGGCAACTTGCCATACCGAAAAGACGAGCAGTACCCGCTCCTTGATTAAACTTGTCTAAGGCGGCACAGCGGAATCCGAGACGGTCGCGGATGCGGCCAACTCGCGGGCGAACATGTTTTCCGCCTGCCATCCCGTCTCGCCGGTTTCCCGGTAGCGTTCAAGCCTGCGTATCGTTACCTCGGCAAAGACAGGGTCGATATCAACGGTTATGCACCTGCGATCGGTCTTCTCACAGGCCAGAAGCGTGGTGCCGGAGTGGGCGAAAAAGTCGGCGACGGTATCGTTCTGTCGGGAAGAGGCCCGGACTATTCGCTCGATCGCCTGGAGCGGTTTCTGCCCGTAGCAGCCGTTGACGTTTTCAT
Source organism: Candidatus Zixiibacteriota bacterium (assembly GCA_029858555.1). Classification (GTDB taxonomy): domain Bacteria; phylum Zixibacteria; class MSB-5A5; order GN15; family FEB-12; genus DAOUUR01. The sequence goes on along the minus strand of JAOUEU010000017.1, from coordinate 14,196 downwards.
GCATGCGGTAGAACACCTGCTGTATATCGACCCAGACATTGCCCGGCCGGATTTTTGCCGAATGGCTGCGCTCGCAGTTCTCGGTGCGCACGCCCCTGACGTCTTTATAGTAGCCCCGCAGGATTTTGGGTATGTCGGTATACTGCACCTGAAAGGCCGGGCTGCCCTTGGTGTAGTAGAGCAACTCCTGCCGCACGGCCATCCAGTTTTTCTGGGTGCCGTAACCGCGCTGGTTGCGCATAGTGATATATGACCGTGAGGCGAACTCCGTTTCGGCCATCATCGCCATGAATTGCGGCAGGGGCTGGAAGTGGTTTTTCTGGTCGGCACCAAGCCACACATACAGCGAGGCATCATCGGCCAGTATGTCGTGCGTATTATCCACCCACCGGCGACACCACTCGATGAATTCCGACACCGAGCGCCGTGTAAACATTACCAGATTGTAAGGAGGATCGTGAACCGCCAGGCTTGCCGAACGGCCTCTGAACAGGCTTTTTATAAACACGGTGTCGGCGGCATCGCCGCAAGCTACAACGTGGCGTCCCGATTCATCTTCCCACACCTCGCCCGACTTTAACCTGCACAAGGGGCGCAGACGCCGACGGATCTGTTCAGTGGCGGTGTCGAGTCTTGATAGGGCATTTCTGTCCATGGACACAACCAGGCGCCTGCAGACCGGATAATCAACAAAAACCCGAACGGCGGAGCACCAGTTTGTTACGCGGGTGGCCGGTACTGCTCCAACCACATATCGATCGTGGTGGTATTCGGGCCGAGGATCCGGTCCGCGTCGCTGCCGTCAACCTCCTCCGTTCGTGTCGAGAAGTATTCAAAGAAGGGAATCACCCGCTTGAGAAGCTTCATTCCCGGCAGCATGGCCATGGCCCCGGCCATTTTGAAGCTGACCTCCTGTGGTTCCAGTTCCGGGTAGTGACGTCGGCAAAACTTCGTCAGGGCTGCCATCATGGTCATCTTTTCGGGGCCAAGGTTATAGAAGCACCTGTTAGCCGCTGCTTCTGTCTGAAAGGCGCGGGAGACCTGTCGGGCATAATCGGAGGCGGCCAGCCAGGCGAACTTGCCCGGCTGATGCCCCAGCACGGCGGCTCTGCCCCGCTGAATAAACGATGGCAGCGACTCGAAGAACCACGACGGACGCATGATTGAGTACGGCACGCCGCTTTCGATAATAGCCCTTTCAGCCTTGACCTTGGCATCGAGATAGATGATGCCCTCTTCCTTTCCCCTTGACGATGCGCCGCTGATATTGCCCACGCGCCTGACACCCATCTCTCTGCAGACACGGGCCACGTTGGCCGTGCCATCGATCTCCAGCCGTCGGTATAAATCCGGGTCAAGACTGGCATTCAGGTTCACAAAAACGAAATCCTGACCATCGATGGCATCCTTGAGTGACTCGATGTTCGTAACGTCGCCGGTAGTAAGACGGAACTCGCCACTGAACATCGCCTGCGCCCTGTCGACATTTGAGGACATTACGGTCACTTCAAAACCATCAGCTTTTAATTGGCGGGCAACCGGCAGGCCAAGCATCCCGGTGCCGCCGACCACGAGAACCTTATGAGACATGCCGTATTCCTTTCGTTCCCAATAGTGCTATTATACGCTCGGAAACGGGCCTCCAGCCACGATTTTAACTCATTCGTAGTCGGCAGTTGCCCGGAGACACTTGGGCCTTGTCCAAAACTCATTGAGCTACAATCAACTACGGCGGCGCAGAAAATTGTCGTAATTAATATTTGAATCCGAGCTAAATTTATTTATTATAGCATGTTATGGCTGATAAGATGATCTGGGCTCCGTGGCGGTCTGCCTTCATCCTCAGAACCCGGGAAAAAGGATGCATCTTCTGTAACCGGCTGAAAATGAAGGACTCTGAGGAGAACCTGATAATATACCGCGGTCACCGCAATATTGTCATATTGAACAAATTCCCTTATAACTCGGGACACTCGATGGTCGTACCCAAGCGGCATGTCGGACGAATCGAAAAGCTTACCACCGAAGAGTCGATCGAGTTTTTTGAACTGGTGCGGCAGACGGTGGTCGTAATAAAGAAAGCTCTGTGCCCCGACTCTCTGAATCTCGGCATGAACCTTGGCCGAAGTTCCGGGGCCGGTGTCCCCGGTCACGTCCACATGCATATCGTACCGCGATGGCAGGGCGACACCAATTTCATGCCGGTTATTGGGAAAACCTCGGTGGTGTCGATACCGTTGGAGCCTGTTTACGAGGCTTTGAAAAAGGAATTCGGCAAACTGTGAGCCCCAGAAGAAAAATCCCGACGAAGGCGGAGTTGATCCAGCTCCAGAAGATTTACCGGACGGATGAGAAGATCGGTGAATACCTGGGCGGGGTGCCGGCATACCTGGTGGCGTACTGGCGGCGCAAGAAAAATGTGCCACGGCATTCGGTGCCCAAATTCTCGGAAAAGGAAATTCGGGATTTGTGGGAAAGGTTCGGCGATGACGATAAATGCGGGCTCGAACTGAGTATCTCCAAAGCGGCTTTTTACAACTGGCGGCGGCGTTACGGTATCAAGGAAAAGCCGGCCTTTCTCAAGCTGGAGCAGTTGGAACTGAATTTCCCGGGGATAAAACTTACCCGCCAGGTCGAGACTCTTTACGGCAAGCAGACCTCCTGTCAGAAAATACTGGCGCGAGTCGCCGGGGAAGAGAAAGTCGAGGTGGGACAGGTTGTCAAAGTCGAACCGGACCTGATCGTCACCACCGGTACCTCCGGCCTGACCATCCAGAAATTCAAGCAACGCGGCGTGGAGTACGTCTGGAATCCAAACAAGATAGTGATTTCTCTGGCCGGCTGTGTCTTTGACGAGCCGCGCGGGGACCGGGCCGCGTACAAATCAATCCGCGAGTTTTCACGGCGGCAGGGAATAAAGAATTTCTATGATGTCCGCGAAGGATTCGCCAACCAGATTGTCGTGGAGAAAGCCCATGTACTACCCGGCCAACTGGCTTTTGGGAGTGAAAGTCACGCGACCGGTTTCGGATGCCTGAACGCCACCGCCCTCGCGGTCGATCTGGACCAGGTGGTTTCTGTCTGGGCCGACGGCAAAACAGAACTCAGTGTACCACCCACCATACGCATCGAAATAAACGGGCGACGGTCGCGAGGCGTTTACACCAAGGATGTCGTCCTCTCAATGCTGCGGCAGTTATCTGCGGAGGATGCCGCCGGCAAGGCTATCGAGTTTGCCGGTTCGGTCGTTTCGCACATGAATATCAGCGAGCGCTATACGCTGACCAATGTGGCCATGGATATGGGCGCACGGGCAGCTCTGGCGCCGTTTGACTCCATCACCCGCCGTTACCTGACCGGCCGCACCAACACCGATTACTTGCCGGTTGTCAGCGACAAGGATGCCGTCTACGATGAGATGTACCAGGTCAACATCGACCAGCTAACACCACAGATTTTCTGTCCCGGTAAGGTTAACGGTGTCAAAGCCGTGGCCGAACTCGAGGGCCTGCCGGCGCACCAGATTATCCTCGGCACCTGCACCAACGGCCGTCTGGACGATCTGCGTATCGCCGCCGAAATTCTCAAAGGCAAACAGGTGCATGCCGATTGCCGGCTCGTAATTTTCCCGGCCTCACGCGCCGTCTTTCTGGAAGCGCTCAAGAAGGGTCTGATACGAGTGCTGGTGGAAGCCGGAGCCATCATCATGCATCCCGGCTGCAACACCTGTTTCGGCGGCAACGCCGACATATTCGCCGTGGGAAGCCGCACCCTGGCCACGGCCGACGGCGGTTTCCTCAAGGGCGGGCTGGCCCTGCAGACCGAAACTTACCTCTGTTCTCCTGCCACGGCGGCCGCCTCGGCCATCAACGCCGCCATCACCGACCCGACCCGTTACGTCAAATAGGCGGGATTATACGCAAAGCTAAAGGGCAGCAACGCCTTCTCATAAAAGGAGGCGTCTTCTCGTGTTTGTTGACCCGTGGGCAGGATCGATAGAGCTCTTGCTGCAAGCCCTATAAACTGACAATTCTGCGGCTTCCTGCCGCTCGGCCGCGATGTCTATGCCCCCAAATGCCGGATTGACGTTGCGCCGGCTTTTGACTACCTTGGCGCCAATATGAAAGGTCTGCAGAGAGTTTTTTATTGAGACAAAAGCGGAGTATACATCTTGATTGAGCAACCGGCGCCGGCAGTTAACCCATCGCTCTCCCAGACGACCGATACAGCGGCTACGCGTTCGTCGGGCTATGCCATCGCCGTCCTCTCCTCCGCAGGTTCCGGCGTGTCCACCGTCATAGGCAAGTGGAACCTGATGGCCATTTCCCCGCTTCTGATGAACAGCCTCATCTTCTCGGTAGCCACGGTCGTATTGTCCGGTATTCTCTTGCCGGCCAGAGGTGTCAAGAATGTATTTACTCTTTCGCGGAAGGGCTGGCTGTGGATAGGTTTGTTTTCGGGCATTTCGGTTTTTGCCCTCTGGACCTTCTGGGCAGGGGTACAGAAGATGGACCCATCGCTGGCGGCCTTCCTTAACCGGGTCGAGGTCTTTATCGCCATCCTGCTGGGGATCATCTTCCTGAAAGAGCGTTTCGACCGCTGGGAGACGCTGGGAGCGCTGCTGTCCGTCGGGGGTATCGTGGTAATGCGACTTTCGCTCCGGGTCGAATACTCTGAGGGCTTTTGGCTGGTCCTTCTGGGATCACTGTTTTTCGGCATCACGGAGTTCATCTCAAAGATCGCTGTCAGGTATGTCGAGCCGACAGTCCTCACATATATCCGGGCGGCAATCACGGCGGCGGCTTTCTGGATCATCTTTTTCAGCCGCGGTATGAGCTTTGAGGGGTTGGAACGGGTGTGGCCGGGAGTCATTGCCCTGGGAGTTATGGGGCCGCTCGTGGCCCGGCTGCTTTACCTGTCGGCGTTAAAACGACTGGAATTGTCCAGGGTGGCGGTTATCAGCCAGATGCAGCCGATTTTTGTTATTCTCATTGCCTTCGCATTTCTCAGCCAGTTGCCGACGTTCCGGGAGATTGTCGGCGGGATATGCATAAGCGTAGGGTGCCTGCTCATGATTCTGGCGCGCCACCGAACCGGTATCAGAAACAGCCTCCGCGTCGCCCGCTCCCGGGAGAGGTGAGACTGCGTCGGGCAGACAGGATTGACTCAGCCTTTCGGAAAAGGCGCTCCCTTGCCCATCTCGCAATACGCTTTCAGGCTCAGCATATACTGAGCCCACGTGAAATTGCAGATGGCGTAGAAGTCGGTGGCTTCCCGCCAGCCGTTTTGAGCAAATCTTAGGATGGTAATGCCGTTTCTTTCTTCCAGGTCAAAGACAAACCGGGTGCCGACCCATTCTTTGTCCCCTTCGCGACATTCCCACTCCACCTTGCGGCCGGGGTCGAGGCGCACGACTTTCATCTTGTTGTGATACCTGGGGCCGAACCGAAACTGGGCAACCGCACCGACCCCGGGTTGAATCACCGTATCTTGCGTCCACCACCCGGCCAGACCTTTCTGCTCGGTGACGGCCCTGTAAACGGTCGTCACAGGGGCGTTGATTTCAACGTAGTGTCGGATATCGGGCATGGCTACTCCCGTTTCCCGCAGCCCTGTTGCCGGGCTGCCCCTTAGCGGGCGGTCAATGACGACCGCCCGGCATATGGAATTAGAGATCGAATGCTGTCACTCGATACAGCTTTGTCATCAGCCCACTTTGGGCGGCTTCCACACTTTCCAGACCTTGCCGACCAGGTCGGGGCCGGGTTTCAGCGTCATAGTCCCGGGCTGCCACTCGGCCGGGCAGGCCTCGCCGCCTTTGGTGGCACGAACGTGCTGGAAGGCTTTCACCTGCCGAACCGTCTCGACGACATTTCGGCCCACCGGCGGCGTCATGATTTCCATGGCCTGGATAACACCGTCCGGATCGATGAGAAAGCGCCCGCGGACATTGATGCCGGCGTTCTCGTCATACACCCCGTAGATGCGGCCCAGGTTGCCCCCGGCGTCGGACAGGATAGGATACGGAATGGTCCCGCCCTCAACCATTTTCGACAGTTCCTCCTCGTGCCATATTTTGTGCACGAAAACCGAGTCAACCGAGCAGGCGAAGACCTTGACATCCAGATCGGTCAGGGTCTTGAACGAAGCGGCGACCGCCGCTAGCTCGGTTGGTCAGACGAACGTAAAATCGCCCGGGTAAAAGCACAGCAGTGCCCAGTGGCCGAGCGAGTCGGACAATTTGACTTTGATGAACTCGCCCTTGAAATAAGCCGGCGCCTCAAAGTCGGGGGCCTTGCGTCCCACCATTACGGACATCTTCCTGACCTCCTTTTCTTCAGATTCTTTCGGGGGAGAATCCTGAGCTGTTTCGCCCACGACCTTACCGGTGGCGCGGGCACAGCCTACGTTTTCAGCCATAATGCTTCCTTTCGAAACCGAAGGCCGGCGAATGGCCTTCTGGATAATAAAAGTCAAACTCGCTGCAGATAGCAAGGGGTTACTGCCATTTCATCAGCAGCATGTTGGCACCTGTCCGCTTTCATAAGCCACCGCCGGCGGAACGACCGTCGCCCGCGTCATCGGCGGGGAAAAAAGGTGAACCTTTCGGGGTCTGCCGGTGTTTTGTCTGTGACCGCCGTCGGGCGGCACCACCAATATAATGTTTCAGCAGAAAGGAATACAGATGGCACGTACTGTTACCGCAAAAGGACATCCCCTGAACCTGTCGGGGACCGAGTTGAAAGTCGGCGACCGGGCTCCCGATTTTGCCCTGTTGAACAACGCCATGACTACGGTCAAGTTGTCAGACAGCGCGGGACAGGTCCGGCTGCTGTCCGTCGTCTCATCTCTTGATACCTCGACTTGCAGTACTCAGACCAAGACTTTCAACGACAAGCTCGCCACGCTGGGTGAGGCCGTCAGGGCTTACACGATCTCGGCCGATTTGCCCTTCGCCCAGAAGCGTTTCTGCGACGTCGGCGGCATCGATAAAACCGAGACGCTGTCGGATCACCGCGACATGTCTTTCGGCAAGAGCTACGGCTTGCTGCTGCCGGACCAGCGGCTGTTGGCCAGGGCGGTTTTGGTCATCGACAAGAACGACATTATCAGCTACATGCAGGTGGTTGATGAAGTCTCGAACGAGCCCGATTACGACAGCGCCCTTAAAGCACTGAAAGAAGCCATTGGCTAGGCGTTTTTGGGTTGCCGGTCACGGTGGCTGCCCGGTGCCGGATCGCTCAAACAGCCGCTCTCTTTACCGGAGCGGCTTTCGTTTTCAGCCCGGCTGGTCGGGACTCTGCGAAGACTGATCGGAAGCATCCGCGCCGCTGTCACCTTCTGCCACGTCGGGGCGCGACTCCAGCCGGCGTGACAGCGGCGTGAACAGGAACAGTACCAGAACCAGCCCGGGCAGAAAAATCGGAATATAGTACACCCACAACGGCACAACGACACTGGGTTGAGCCGGTGGCGGATCGGCCGGTTGGCCGTGTTTGACCCAGCCGCCCTGGCCATCGGCCTGCCAGCAATCCTCTCCCGCCAGAAAACCGTACGACGGCCCGTAGACAGCCTGAAGAATCAGTGACGGAATCAGATAGAGCAGGATGAGGGCAATGAACAATATGACATTATTTCGCATACCGAAAAATACCGCCGGGAGGTCAAAAGTCAACACCGGTATACCGTATTTGAGCGATTTCAAATTTGCGTTCCCATGGCAAGGGTATTATAATTCTGACAAATCGAGCGAGGAGGCGCCATGACGAACCCCTGGCACGACGTCCATCCGGGCGAGCAGGTTCAAGAGTTTTTCTACAGCATCATAGAAATATCGAAGGGCTCCAAGAATAAATATGAATTGGATAAGAAGACGGGACTGTTGATTGCCGACCGCGTCCTCTACAGTTCCGTGCATTATCCGGCCAATTACGGGTTTATCCCCCAGAGTTACTGCGATGACGGCGATCCTTTGGATGTTCTGGTGTTATGCCAGGAACCGCTGACACCGCTGTGCATCGTTCGCTGCTACGCCATCGGTGTCATGACCATGCGCGATGAGAAGGGTCAGGATGACAAGATCATCGCGGTACATGCCGATGATCCGGCTTACAACGGTTACGAGGATATCTCGAACCTGCCCAAGCATGTTATCAAGGAGCTACAGCGTTTTTTTGAGGATTACAAGATTCTCGAACACAAGGAAGTAGTCATCGACTCCCTGCGCGGTCATTTTGACGCCGTCAACACCGTAAAGGAAGCCCTGGCTCTCTACCGGCGGAATATCAAAGAGCTGCGGCCCTAACCCCAAGGACAGGTGCACCCATGAAGGATAAGAAAACTGCCTTGCCAACGCAACCGTCGCTGGTCGGCGACCAGGTTTATCTTCGTCCGGCGACGGCGGATGATGTGGCCAACAACCATGTCTGGTTCATTCTGAGTGAGCCCCAAGCCCAGGGTTGTCAGCCACTGCCATTTCACACGGCCTCGGAAGCGGCTGAGGCCTTCAAGAAAAAAGAAGCCACGGCCGACTACCAGGCATTCGCCATCGTGCGCAGGGAGGATAAGACCCTGGTGGGGAAGATAGTCTTTTATGATCTCAATTCGCTGAATCGGTCAGCGGGACTGGGATTGCTTATCGATCCGGATGAGCGCAAGAAAGGTTACGCCGCCGACGCGATGCGCGTTTTGACGCGGTTCCTGTTTCAATACCGGGGACTCAACAAGGTCTATGCCCAGACGCCCGAGTTCAACGCCGGCGCGGCCAGACTGCTGGAATCGCTGGGTTTCAAAAGAGATGCCTGTTTGCGGGATCACCATTTCTACAATGGTAAGTTCTATAATTCTTTCATCTACTCACTGCTGCTGTTCGAGGCGGATTTGTAAGGAACTATTAACGGACCGGCAATTGCAGGGTTGGTGCCACCCGGCGCACGGCCCCGCCATCAGCAGGAACCCCGCCAAATTAATCCATGGTTAATGTCAACGACCTATGTCCGGGCCGCGGGCAAAAACGTCAGGATCGCCGGTTGGAGTCACCGTTGTAACGATCCCTGCGATGGTTATCGCGATCATAATTCTGCCGAAAATCGCGGTCATTTTCGCCGGGGCGCTCGGACGGTCCATTATTCGGTCGCTGTTGCGGCTGCTCCAGGCGGTCGTCGTCATCGGCGATTTGCGACTCGGGCTGCTCCGGCTGCGGTTGGCGCGACTCAGCAGCGTCTGAGGCTAACAAACCGGCCCGGACACTGGCGACAGCCTGGTTAAGCTTTTTCAGTTCGGCCCTGGCCCGGGCGGCAAAGTCCTGGTCCCTGGAGGCATACAGGATTGAGCGGGAAACGTTGATTAAGGCGGGTCTCTGGAAATTGGCGGTACCATACTCGGCCGCTTTCTCCAGGGAACCTCCCTGGGCCCCGACTCCGGGAATCAGCAACGGCATATTGCCGGCCACTTCGCGAATCTCTCGGAGTTGTTCGGGTTGCGTGGCCCCGACCACCAGCCCGCAATTGTTGTCTTTGTTCCAGTAGGCAACCTTTTCGGCCACGATGCGATAGAGCGGCCTGCCCTCGACGTTGAGGAGCTGAAAATCTTTGGCGCCGGAATTGGAGGTCAGGCAGAGCACAAAAACTCCCTTACCTTCATATTCCAGAAACGGCCGCATGGAATCATATCCCATGTACGGATTCAGGGTTACCCAGTCGGCCCGGAGCCTGTCAAAAAGCGAGTGTGCATAATGTGAGGCGGTATTGCCGATGTCGCCCCGCTTGCCATCAATGATGACCGGGATGTCGTCGGGGATGCGTTCAACCAGGTGCCTCAAAAGCGAGAGTCCATCCGGTCCGCAGCTCTCGTAGAAGGCAATATTGGGCTTATAGGCACAGACCGAGTCGGCGGTAGCCTCGATGATGCGATGAGCGAACTCATACATGCCTTTGATGGATTTGGCATAGTCCGGCGGCATGCGTTTCGGGTCAAGGTCCAGCCCCAGACACATCATCGATTTATTCTTATCCTGCGCATTCAGAAGTTTCTTAACAGCGCTCATTTAAGTACTCCGTTCGTTCATTAACGTATATATCAGGTTCCGTACTTCCGCACTTTTCCGATTAAATCAGAAGCGGCTCCGAGTTTCTTCTTTTTCAAATAAGCCGACAGGCCTTTGACCATTTTCACCGGACCGCTCGGATCGACAAATAAGGACGTTCCCACCTGGACAGCGGTCGCGCCACACAGCATGAACTCGACGACATCGCGGTAATCCGCGATACCACCGACCCCGATTATGGGAAGCCGGCATCTGCTGGCATGCACGGCCTCGACCATGGCCAGGGCCACGGGTTTGATAGCCGGTCCGGTAAGGCCTCCCTTATTGTTGGTGAGCTTCGGCCTCCAGGTTTCGATATCGACCGAGGTTCCGACCAGGGAGTTAATGATCGAGACGGCGTCGGCGCCCCCCTGCTCCGCGGCCAGCGCGATCTGCGCGATACTGGTCACGTTGGGCGACAGCTTGGCAATAACCGGTCGCGAGAAGACTTTTCTGACGGCAGCGACTGATTTCTCGGTCATCATCGGATCGGAGCCGAATTCCATACCGCCCTCGTCGACATTGGGACAACTGATATTCAACTCGATCATATCCACGCGCTCGCATTCGTTCAGGCGGGCACATATCTCAACATACTCGGTGAGCTTGGAGCCGGCAACATTTACGATTATCCTGGTTTTTTGTTTCGTTAGAAAAGGGATTTTATCGGCTAAGAAGGCATCGATACCCACGTTAGCCAGCCCGATAGCGTTGAGCATTCCCGAAGCGGTTTCCGCCGTCCGCGGCGGCGGGTGACCCAGGCGGGGGTGGCGCGTAATAGATTTCGTCACCAGAGCTCCCAGCCGGGACAGAGGAAAAATCTGCGCCAGTTCCTCTCCGTAACCGCAGCAACCCGAAGCCGTCATAATCGGGTTGGCAAATTCGACGCCGGCGATGGTGACCTTCAGATCGGGTGTCATAGGGCTATCTCCCCCAGAGCAAAGACCGGGCCGTCACAACACACGCGGGCGTAGCCACCCTTAACAAGAGGGACCACGCACCCCAGGCAGATGCCGGTCCCGCAGGGCATAGGCGCCTCGACTGATATCTGCCCCGGGATGCCGTACTTCAGCCCCAGACCGTCGGTGGCTTTGAGCATCCCCTCCGGACCGCAGCCGTAGATTCTCAGTCCGGCGGTTCCACTATCCAATATAAACCGCTCCACCGGTTCGGTAATCAGGCCCTTTTGGCCGAGGGAGCCGTCCTCGGTGACAGGATGGAAGTTGACACCCAGTCTTTTTATCCGCCGGCTGTCCAGAATATCCGCGGCGCTGCGGCCGCCGTAGAAGAACTCGATGGACCCGGGAGTATAACCCCGCCTGACCATCTCAACCGCCAGATACAGCAGTGGCGGGTAGCCGATACCGCCGGCGACGATTATGGTCCTTTGATTGCGCCCGGGCAGCCGAAACGGCACCCCCAGAGGGCCCAGGAGGTTGACGGTATCACCCTTGACAAGAGAACTCAGCAGACGGGTTCCCCGACCAAAGACCTTGAAGATGATCTCCAACGTCTGATTTTCAGGGTCGGTACCGGCGATGGAGAAAGCCCTCCGGAAGGGCACATCGGTAGAGGCTAGCAGGATATGCACGAAATGCCCGGGTCGGCACGCTTCGACACGGGGGTAAGGTGCGAAAGTCAGGGAATAATAGTCGTTGCCAAGATTTCTCTTTTTTATTACGAACGTGTCTTCACACGTTGGCTTTGTCATTTCAAATAGTCCGGCACTTGAATCAGGTATTTGTAAACAAACCAGTAGCCGCCGCTTCCGTCAGGAGCGAGGTTATACTGCACGACCCGGTTGGAAATCTCGAGTGGATCGAACCACATGGAGGCTACCGTATTCGAGGCTCTGGTATTGATCTCCTCGTTTTCCGACCTGACTTTCAGGACAAAATCCGTAACTTTGCCCGAAAAATCAAGCAGGATTTGGAAATAAAGGTAGAAATCCTGTTGCTGGATACCGTACGCCTGCGTGGGAAACTCAAACTCTTCTTCCGTCTCGGTTGGCTCAATATCAAGCAATATCAGCGTATCCCCGTTGGGTCCCCGGTAGAGCGATTCCTGAGGATCGACATACTCGTCGCTCTCAGTATCGGTAGAATCTTTCTTGGCACTCGGTTTGTTGTCAAAGGAATCGTCACGTCCTTCTCGCCCGGCGGGTTTGTCCCCGGGTTCGTCCTTGGGTACCGGCTGAGGCGTATACTTGGTGCGACGGGTGGCTTCGGTGGCCCACTCGGTACCCGGAAAGGAGTCGGCCAGGGCAGTGTAGGCCATGAGGATGGAGGAGTCCCCCGGGCTTGCATATGTTTCCTCCAGCCAGATCAGGTTAAAACGGGCATGCAGATAATGCCTGGAGTCCGGGAAACTGTCCACCACGTACTGATAGTTCTCGCGGGCGGCTTGGTAATCATCATTGTCTACCAGGGCATCTTCCGCCCGCTTTATGTATACGTACGCGTAACCGGTGTCAGCCTCACTACCAGGCCAGCCGAGGGCCGCCAGAGCCTCCGGAACGAAGTCGGATCTGGGGTGATCGGCCAGAACCTGCCGGAGGATCGAGTCGGCGCCGAGGGTGTCATTGAGGTAGTCCCTGTACATGCTCGAAAGCGCTACCATTGCTTTGGGGACCAGATAGGAGGAGCTGAAGGAATCAACTATGTACCTCAGTTCGAGGATGGCCGTATCCGCTTTATCGAGGCTGAACCAGTATAGCTCGGCCAGGTTATACTGAGTCTCGGCGGCCTTGTCAATCATCTCCTGAGTGGTGGTGGAGTCAATTTCCAGTTTGCGGGCAAATGTGCTGAGTTTGCCAATGTCGGATGAGCGTTGCAGTGCATCTTTTCCGAATTCCGTGGAGCGGCCGGCTTCGACAGCCTTCTCGTAGTACTCCTTGGCCTTGATCAGGTTGTCGTAATCGAACTGATACATCAATCCGAGATAATAATTGGCCTTGGCAATATTCGTCGACCGGGTGCCTTCGCTGGCGACCTGTTCATAGATGAGTTCCGCCTGGAGCATGTCGTCATCATATTCATAGCCTTCGGCCAGTGCGAGCCGCAGAGATCCAAGGGAATCGAAATAGACCTCGTCGGAGGCGAGCGTTTTCAGATAGTCAATGCCGTCATCGATTCGCTGAAGGCGATAGGAGCAGACGGCTGCTCGGTAGAGAGCGTGGTATTTCTCATCCTTGTCAGGCTCCATCCCCAGAATCTGCAGGTACGCGCCGAGGGCGTCATTGAAACGGAACTGTTCGAAGTAGGCGTCGGCGATATATCGCTGTGCCAGTTTTTTGTCGTCGGAACCACCCAGGGAATCGCGCACGGCCCGGAAATAACCCTCGGCTTCATTGTATCGTTTGGAGTCGAAATGATATTCGCCAAGGGCGAGGGCGGCCTCCGTCTTGTAATCGCGAGGGAAATCCTCCTGGAACACCTCCTCGAAAATCACGCGGGCTTCGTCCATCTCGTTCTGCTCCAGTTTCGCCTTCGCCAGGTAAACCGTGGATTCGCGGGCGAACTTCGAGTTGGGGTAATTGGCCAGGATTTCGCGAAAACGCCGCTCTGCCTTGGAGTACTGCTCGGTGTAAAAATAGGACACACCCAAAACAAATGTGGCGTCATCATACCACTTGGACTTGGGATGGTTCTCGACGACCTTAAGTGACTTCTCAATAGCGATATTGTATTTCCCCTGGCCTCCCTTGGCGCGGCGGCTCTTGACACTCTTACGGGACTTTTCCGCCTCGTTGAAGGCTTTGCGGGCGTTGTAAAACGTGTTGTAGAACACGCAGCCAGACAGCGTGACCGCCAGCAGGACGACAACGCAGAGGCAGCGGAATAGTCTTATGGGGACAAGTTTCATCAATATCGGCCAACTTCCGCTTTTACAGACCTTATACTACCCATAAGATACGTAGTTTCGAGCCTATTCAGCATCGATTTTCCCGACCAGCTCCTTTACCAGCCACGGCAGCAGTTCGCCCGATCTGGTCGGGAAATAGAAATCGGCCAGATCGCTCAGCGGGGTCGGCTCAGGGTTAATCTCGACGAGTGTTGCCCCGCGCTGTTTGGCGGTTACAGGCAGTGAAGCGGCCGGGTGAACAACGGCTG
>JAOUEU010000211.1 GCA_029858555.1 Candidatus Zixiibacteriota bacterium | reverse complement strand
GGGCGTTGATGCCACCTGCAGGGTGCCGCCGTGATTTTCTATAATCCGTCGGCACACGAGCAGACCGAAGCCATGCCCGTTCTCCTTGGTGGTAAATCTCTCTTTAAAGGCGCGCTCCACCATGTCCGGGGCAAAGCCCGTACCGGTGTCACTGATCGTAACACTGAAGCCGGTCTTGTCAGAGTGGGGCTCCACCGTCACGCTAATCTCTCTGGTATCCCGACCTGCGGTGGCGTCGGCGGCGTTGTTGAACAGATTCAGAAGAACCTGCTGGACATGGACGACGTCGGCCTCGAAAAAGACGGGATGCTCAATCGGGGTCATGGCGATCTTTACGCCGTTAAATCTCTTCTGTGGCTTGAGATAGTCGATGACCTCCGCTATCAGTTTATCGAAGCTGATGATTTCCTTGGCTGAGGAGATGGGTGTGAGTTCCATCAGGTTGCTGGTGAACTTCTTGATTTTATCTACATTCTCGGTGATGGCATGCACGTACTTGTCCAGGTCGGCGTAGTTCTGTTTTTTCAGTTGGAAGTCCAGCAGAGAGAGGTTTCCGGCCACGACGCCGAGGAAATTGTTCAACTCGTGGCCGATCTCGGCCGACATCTCGCCGCGCGTCGCCATTTTCTCCAACTGAATCGTTTCATCCTGAAGTTCTTTCAGCTTGGCGTAGGCTTCCCGGGTCTCTTCCAGCAGGGAGAGATTTTCCAGCGAAACGGCCAGTTGGCCGGCGGTAATTGACAGGAACTTGAAATCCCTGCTTTGCGCGGTCGCGGCATCCTCGAAAGGACCGATCATAAGAAAGCCGTAGAAAGTCTCGGCCCGCCGTATGGGCATGTTGATCATGAGTTGGCCGGTCTGGAGCCAGGAAGGGAAAAAGAGCTTGCCGAATCCGCAGGCCTGATCGACGGTTTCCGGCCGGTGATCTTCATCGGCCGAGATAATCAGCGGGTTGACCAGATGCTCGTTCTCGATTTTCTCCAGGCAGGCGAGCATCGGCTGGGCAGGCAGATCGGACTCTTCGGTCGTATTGCCCCTGAGGGTGATCATCCGGAAATTGGTTTTATTCTTGTCCCATACGATCACGGCGCCGCAGGTGGCTCCGTAGTGCATCATAACAAACTCTACCGAGGTGGTGGCCAGGGCTTTTTTGTCGCCCACTTCGATAAGCATCTGGCTCAGGTCGGACAGCCGGTCCAGCTGTTTTTCCGAACTGGAGCCGGCAGCTTCTTCGGCGATCTTGTCGGTAGCTTTTTTGACGGCCTGCCGGATCTCGTTCAGTTCAAACGGCTTGGAGATATAGTCAAAGGCCCCCTGCTTGATAGCGTTTTTGGCCGAGTTCAAGTTGGCATAGCCGGTCATGAAGATAGCACCGATATGGGGATTTATTTCTTTGGCGCGGCGTACCAACTCGATGCCGTCCATCTGGGGCATTCGTATATCAGTGATAATCAGATTGACGTCGGTCGATTCGATTATTTTCAGGGCGTCAAAGGCGTTCGATGCCGTCTCGACCTGGTTGCTCTCTTCCTCCAAGGCGTCCCGTACAAGCGACAGGTAGATTTCTTCGTCGTCGACAACGACGATATTGAGATTTCTTGGCGCCTGTTCCCTCATGATTCCTGGACGGGTCTTAGAACCCGTTCTAACGTGTCCTGCAACTGATCCAGATCGAATGGTTTGGCCAGCAGATGCTGTACGCCGGCAGCCTGCGCCTGGGCAGCCAGGTCTCCCGGCAGAGAATCGGTCATGACAAACTCGGTCTCGGGTTTCTTGGCCGAAATCTCGGTGAATACCAGGAAACCATTCTTTTTGGGCATGTGAACATCACAGATGACTACGGCGTACTCGTTGCTCAGCGCCTTGTCAATGCCTTCCTGGCCGTCGATTGCGCAGTCAACGGTGTGTCCCAGGTCGGCAAGAAAATCGGTTAACAGATTTCTTATGACCTCGGAATCATCGACAATCAATATTTTAGCCATGTTTTCGTGACCCTTATGCCATGCAGCTGTTCACTGTCTGCACCAGTTCCTTTATACTGAACGGTTTCGACAGAAATGCACATGCGCCGCTGTTTACTGACTGACTGACTGTATAGAGACTTGAATAACCTGATATGACAATTACCTTGCTATCAGGATCGGACTGCCTGGCATATTTGACGACTTCCTCTCCCGATACCCGTGGCATCTTCAGATCCGTAATTATCAGGTCGAATTTTCTCTTCTTAAGTTTCTCTATGGCTTCCCGACCGTCGCAGGCGACGCTTATCGCAAAATTCTCGGCGAGCACTTCACAGAGAAACTCGCGGATAATCTCTTCGTCATCCACGATCAATATGGATTTTTTGTCTGATTGCTGCATTTTACGTTGTCGGCCCGTCCTGAAGGCCCGCCATAAAGGCTTTGTTTTGAGTATCGGAAACAGGGACGGGTTTCTGAATCGGCAAAACGATGGTGAAGGTGGTGCCCTTGCCAATCGTGGAGTCGACCTTTATTTCCCCGCCGTGATCCTTGATAATACCGTAGCTGACGGAGAGACCGAGGCCGGTACCCTTACCGACTTCCTTAGTGGTAAAGAAAGGCTCGAATATCTTCTTGACGTTTTCCGGTGAGATACCGGTTCCCTGGTCAATAAAAAGCACCTCGATGGCGCCGTCAAACTCCCCTAGGGCAGGGGACCAGCGAGTAATTATCCTTATCTCGGTTTCGGGCGGTGAGGCGTGCATGGCGTTGATCATCATGTTCGTGAAGACCTGCTGCAACTGACCGGCATTGCCGTGAATCGTCGGCAATTTGGCGGCCAGGTCGACTACCAGAGTTATCTGGTTCATGTGCAGCTGGTGTTCGACAAATGTACGGGTCTCATCAAGGACTTTATTGACGTCGATATCCTCGAATTCGGTAGTCCGCGACGACCGGGAGAAGCGGAGCAGGTTCTGGACAATATTCTTGCAGCGTCGGGACTGCGATTCGATGTCGGTCAGGTAGCGGATGTAGCTGTCCATCTCGGTCGTGGGAGTGCCTTTACTTACCTGCTTCTTCATCTTCTCAAGGGCGAACTGAGCGTAACCCAGGATGCCGCCAAGCGGGTTGTTCAGTTCGTGGGCCACGCCGGCGGCAAGCTGCCCGATGGCGCTCATCTTCTCCGACTGGATCAGCTGGCTCTGGGCGTCCTCGAGAGCCAGGGTCCGCTCGATTATTTTCTCTTCCAGATTGCGGTTATATTCTTCGATTTCCATTCGCGACTGTCGCAGAGACTCGATCATGTTATTAAAAGTATTGGCCAGGTGCCCGATCTCGTCGTGCTGGTCTATTTTAACTCTCTGCTCGAGGTCGCCGCGACTGACCTGGTCGGTGATGGCCACGAGCATCTTGACGGGTTTAGTGACGACCCGAATGAACAGGGCCAAAACGACTATCGTTAATACCAGCACTATGAGCGTGAGGATGATGGCCGCCGTCTGGGCCTGGGCAATTGATTCGTTGACTTTTTCCAGAGAGAGGATGACCCGAATGGCGCCGATTTCTTCGGTCACGTATTTCCTGGTTATGCGGTGGTCGATGCCGCTGGTAATACCCAGCTTCTCGCGGTCGACCTTCTCGGTCCGCGAATAGATGGGGTGTACCAGTTCGATGTACTCCCGGCCGGTTTCATCAGCGATATAAAAGTTCCGGTCGGGGCCGGACTTGATGGCATCGTGAGGGAGCGGTTTGACCAGTTTTACTCCCTGACTCTCCCAGAGGCCGATAGTGGCGAGAATCTTGCCGTCGGTGTTGGTTATCTCGGCGTATTTGACGTTCTCAAAGACCAGAACCTGCTGCAGAAGTTCATCGAGTTCGAACTGCGATTCAAAGATTACACCCGTTTCGGCCTGCATGGCCAGGATGCGAATCATGGTTTCACCGCTGGTTTCGAGTTCACGACGGAAGCTCTCAGCCTGGTGCTTGATAAGATAGCCGCTTACAGTTAGAATACTGGCGATAAGCAGGGCCGATATCGGAACGATAAACTTGTTCCGTAATTTCAGGTTCAGTATTCTTCGCAGGAGGCTCATCGATACACCTCCTTGGCAATGCTTACCAGTTCGTCCGGCACTTTGACATTAATGTGGTGAGCCGTCTTCTCGTTGAAATGGAACCAGATCAAATCCGTCGTCGTTACGCTAATGTCGCCGGGTTTTTCTCCGTTAATGATTCTAACGGCTGTCTCGCCGGCCTGAAAGCCAATGGCTTTGTAGTCAAAATCAAGAGAGAACAATGCTCCTGATTCGACGACGTTTCTGGAGAAACCCATGAAGGGAATTTGGCGGCGGAGGGTGTTGGTGATTATATATCGCGTCGACTTCGAGTTGAACAGGTTGGGATCGGCAACCGACCAGATGCCGTCGACAGTCGCCGCCAGTGAATCCAGGGCCGCGGGCAACTCTTTGTTCTCGTTGACCATAATCGGAACCAGGTCCAAACCCAGTCGCTGGGCGATGACCCTGGCCTGCGGTATCAGAGCCTCGGTGTTCCTGGTATAGAGCACCCCGAGCGTTCTAAGTTTGGGAATAATCCGCTTGAAGTACTTGAACTGGACATCGTCCGGGATGTTCAGCGAGGCACCGGTGATATTGCCGCCCGGATGCCCCGTTGAACTTACGAAGCCGGAAAGTACCGGATACTTGACCGCGGAGAAGACGATGGGGGTTTCTTTAAAGTGATCGGCGGCGAAACGGGTCGCCGAACTGCCGACCGTCAGTATTAATATGGGGGCGATATGGTTAACGGAGTCAACAATGGCTAAATCCCCGGTCTCCGTGTTGGACACGCAGAAAGTATGAAAACGTACATCGGGGTTGTTCCTCCGAATAACCTTCTGGGCGCCCTGAAGAGTCCTCGTCGTTGACTTCAGACTGTCACTGATCAGACACGCGACCTTGACGCCGGCCTGCCGCGCCTGAACCGAAGACACGATGAGGCACCCGGCGGCGATAAGCGAGATGACGATTTTTGCCAAATTACGGTTCATTCGAAGGTGTATTCTCTTTCGCTATCGGATTGAACGATAAACGCTTGTCTGCTCCACAATTGAGCAGGCGGTCTTCCACCTCGTAAATCAGTAATAATATCTCTATCGGTATGGCCCCGTGAAACTTGATACTCGTACTCGGCTCGAGTCCGAGGTAGTCGGCGTACCGTACCGTTTTTTTTTATGGCCTGTCAAGTATCCACTCAAGTGACCGATACAGTCAGTAAAACTCTATTCAGTATTTTTTTCGAATCTCTTACCGCTGAATAGTCAAGGAGTAAAGTGATTCAGCAGGAGGAACGGCCTTGCGGACACAGCTGCTAAAGTTGCCAGCACTTCTGATTATTTTGCTATTATTGTTATTGACGTCCGAGACTTTTGCAGGTGTTAGTGGCAAAATTTCGGGAACGGTGCTCGACGTAAAAACCAGTGAACCGGTGGTGGGGGCAACGGTTCGCGTGATGGGGACCAATCTGGTCACCCAAACGGATGATGATGGCGAATATTTCGTCATAAACGTCCCCAGCGGTAAATACGATGTAGCCGTAACATTCGTAGGTTATGAGCTCACGGTCAAAAAGGGGGTACGGGTCCTGATGGACCTGACCACGCCGGTGGATTTCGATCTCGAGTATACTGCCGTCGAACTGGGCGATGAGGTCGTTGTCTATGCTTCCAATCCGGTTATCAAGAAGGATCTGACG
>JAOUEU010000210.1 GCA_029858555.1 Candidatus Zixiibacteriota bacterium | reverse complement strand
GGCACCGCCCAGGTCAGGCTGGCCAATCTCCTGACTCTGACGATGCCGGCCAAAAGCGCTCCGTCCGCCGCCGTCCCGGGAGCCGACAGCATGGTTTTCTATTACACGGTGGAAGAGACGCCGTCGGTAAGACCGGCCAACGGGGCTCAAACACATACGCGGCTGCCGATGCTGGACTGGAGTGTCCTGGCCGATCAGGAAGCCGCCGCCGACAGCTTTCACATCCAGGTCGACCGGGACTACTATTTCGGTTTGCCGATCTATGATACGTCCGTGACCGGCTGGGCGCGGTTTGCCATACCGGACCAGTTGGATGTCGATTCCGTTTACTACTGGCGTTATCGTGCTTACACTGACGGTTTGCCGTCGGAATATTCCCGCACGTTTGCTCTGTATATCGGCGATGGGTGCTGTGTCCACATGCGCGGGAACGCCAACAACGATCCCGACGATAAGGTCAATGTCTCGGACGTGACGTATCTGATAGATTACCTGTTCGGCATCCCGACCGGCCCGGCGCCTTCATGCTGGGAAGAAGGCAACGTCAATGGTGACTCCGACGAAAAAGTGAACGTATCCGACGTGGCGTTCCTGATTACTTATCTGTTCGGCATCCCGACCGGTCCGGCTTCGCCGGTATGCCCGTAGAAAACGGTGCGGGCCAAAGAGTGTCCTGAATCATGTGACCGCTTTGTGTGCTTTTGCGGGCAAGAGCGGTTGGCACCGCTCTTGTCGCTCTCGGCCTAAGGAGTGTAAGCCTGCAATTCGAACCGGGTATTCCCGTCTGTAGACTTGATAATGCCGATATTGCGGGCATACCATTTCACGTACACCGAATCGCTTCCGACAGAGCCCCAGTACTGACCGACTTCTATGACGTTTGACAAGGTCGTGTCACCCATCGACATGGGCCCGATGGAAAGGATTTTATACTTGTATTTGGCATCGTCCCAACGGCGGCCTACCTGCAGCGGCGCCGAGAGTAGAATATAGCAGCTATCCGGGGTGACGAGATCAAAATCAGTGCCCCTCTTATAGAATTGATAGACTTTGTCGTCGGTGGCGCAAACGACCCAGAAGGTGGTGTCACACTCAAACACGGGTGCTGTCGTGCGGACCTCCTTGCCGACGTATGCTATGACGTCGTGTTCCGGGAGTGGGTCGTTAACGGTCAGGCTGCAGGCTATGGCCATGAAATAGTCCGAATAGGATTCAAACGGCATCGCATGCGTGAAGACGGCCACCGAGCTGTCGATTGAGAAGAAAGGGCCATCAAAAGCAACTTCCGGCGTGAATTCTACGTCCGCGCTGTAAACATGTGTGACCATATCGTCGAATGCAATTCGGATGGAGTCAGTTTCCGAAGCGACCGTCCAGGGGTGTATGTCGCTGAACACATGCGGCCATATCTCGACGGGACCTGTGGCGAAGCTGGGAAAGCCCATGCGATAGAAAGCGGTATCACCCTGCTCGGCGACCTTCTCGGGTATGCCGAAGGTGACGGTCACCGGCTGTCCAGCCTCGTCACGGGCGGGATTGCCCAGCGAGTCGTACACGGAGTATTCCCACGAGGAATACAGTATCGTCGGGAAATAATCGGCGGCCTTCAGACCCAGATCATCGCCGTCATCGGAACTCGTGGAGTTATCACTGCAGCTGCAACAGAGCAGCACAGCCCCCGCAATCAGTAATACTGTCGGTCTAATCATTGAATACCCTCTCTCGTTACCCACGTTTAAGGAGTATCTTCAATATGTTACCTGTGTCGTGACCAGTCAAGGCAGTAAATGCGGTAATGATGGAGGAAGGTCACCGCCAAACGCGTTTGACCATGCCACCCAATCGATCCTGCCGGGAGCAGAGGCAGCCGATAAAAGGCGGATACAAAAAACCCTCCCCAGGAGGAGGGTTTTATATGATTTATCGTAATTGTCCGTGGCGGGCCGGTCTACTGGTCTTCGGGGCGGGGGGCAGTGCCGGGATCGGAAAAGCCCAGGATGCTCTGCAGGTACTCATCGGCGAGGTTGACTTTGTACTCGGCAAACAGATTGGCGGCCTCACGCATGTCGGAATAGCGGCGGCTCTGGGAGAGAATGGTCACGAGCTTGCGGAAGGCATGACTGCTGTTGGGGTTGGCGCGGAAGGCCTGCCACAACAGGTCGATGCCCTGGTCAATCATGAACTGGTCCTTGATGAACTGGCCGAGATAGACTTTGGCCAGGCCCAGATCGGCCATGTAGAAGAGGTTTTGCTGGTTGGAGTCCCGGAAAGCCGACAGAGTATCATGAAGCTGCACAAGCAGTTGCTGTGACGCAGCGGAGTCACCTTTCTTCTCGAAATAGTCGCCGAGAAGCATGTAGGTCTGCCAGTACTCGGGGTATTCCCGGATCATCTTTTCGGCGAGCTTGACGGCCTTATCCTCGTCGCCCCGTCGCATCAGTTCGTCATAGACCCGGATAGCGTTTACGCCGTTGGCCATAGAGACACCGGTGGCGTTTTCGTCGCGGTAGACTTTCGACGACGAGTAACCGTCAAAGCGGTAAGTATTCATAAACAGATCATAGCCCCGGTCAGCATCGACTCTCGATTCAATGGAATCCATAGTGAACTGGTAAAGCAGTCCCACCGAGACAACCTTGTCGCTCAGGTTCAGCGGCGATTCCTGGTAGGGCGGGGAACTGAAATAGATAGGCTGTTTGAGGGCATAGCCGGAGTCGGTTTTGACGAGACTCTGGAGGATGATTTCATCCATCATCATATCCTGCACCTTGACGAGGCGGCCACCGTGGGGCGAGGGGAAGAGGTATGTTTTGCGTTTGCGGGGACGGTCGACAAACATCTCGCGGGGCCGTTTGTAACCGCGCCCCCTGGGGTCCTTGAACTTGTACCAGAGAATCTGTTCGTCGGAAAGCGAGATGGGCACGTTCAGGCGGTTTTTCATCTGCTCGGTATACCAGTCGGTGTTCAAAAGGGAGAGGTTGACCACGCGGATGTCCTTACGGTAGTCGTATACTTCCTGAATGCACCAGACGGGGAAGGTGTCGTTGTCGCCGGAGGTGAAGAGGATGGAATTGGGCTCGCAGGTGTCGAGGAGATTCTTGGCATATTGGTAAGGGATAAAATTATCGGAACGGTCACAGGCGTGATAATTGTAGCCAAGGGCGATCGCCGGCACGAGGACGAGAATCGAGGAGGCGTAGACGGCCGTTTTCTGAAGGCCGGGGCGTGATTTGCCGAGTTTTTCCTTGAGGAAGTTCATCACGGCGGAGATACCCATGCCCATAGCGATGCCGAAAAAGACGAAGGCGGGCGTGAAGAAATAATCACGGTTGCGCACCTCGAGATAGGCATCGCCGGTGTCAAAGCTGTACTTGGTGCCGTCGGCGAAGTTCATATACAGGACCAGCCCGACCGAGCAGACCAGCAGCAGGGTCAGAAACGGCAGGCCGACCTCGAGACGTTTTCGGATGGCGACCACGAGGCCGATAATTCCGAGAAGGAAAAAGGGGAAGATAAAGGACCAGCCGCCGGAGGACCACTGCTCTTCGAAGTATGACCAGAAGCCCATGTGGGCGTGACGTCCGAGCTGGTTGGACCAGGCGCCGCGCCGGTCAAACATACGCACGACCATGGAGATCTCGCCGTACTGTTTGCGGTCGAGGAAGTCCATGAAAGTGTCCCAGTTACGGGAGGTGTTGTTTTCGTCGATGCGCGGGTTGAGCGACGAGCGTATCGGCACAAAGGCGTGGACCGACAGGCCGACAAAGGCAATGACGATGATGCCCATGGCCGCTTTCCAGTGCAGATGCCAGCCTCTTTTCTGGGAAAGGATGGCGAGGATAATAAGCAGGCCGAAGGCCAGGGGTGTGGCCCACAGGTAAAGGGAGAAAGACATCATGACCGAGCACACGGAGCCGATGGCAATCAGGATGGCCCAGTTTATTTTCTTGTAGAGCAAAACGAGCAGCAAGATGCCGAGCAGGGCGGAAACAACCATGAAGGCGCTGTGGCCGCCGCGATTGTTGGAAAAGATAATAATCAGGAGCAGTTCGAGAATGACGAAACCGCAGAGGTATAGCCAGTCTTTCGGCTCGGCTTCCTTCTTGAGGATGAAAAAGACGGAGCAGATGGGGACGACCAGGAAGACGGTCATATGCACGCCGATACCGAGGGCGGCCAGGAAAAACACCATAATCATGGTTCGGGCGGCGGCGAGAGTGCCCCGCTGCTCGAAGTAACGCAGGGTGAGCAGGATGATACCGACGGAGAGGGCCAGAGCCAGGCCGTAAACCTCGGCCTCAACGGAGTTGCCCCAGTTGGTGGCCCCGAAAGCGACTAAAAGCCCGCCGGCGACACCGCCGATATAGCCGATGAAGCGGTTGATTTTGTTGCGGCCGTTTTTGTCAAAGAAGTAACCGACCAGACGGACGGTGAGCAAATAGCTGAACATGGCAGTGACGGCGGATGAGACGACCGAGATATAGTTAATGCGGTAAGAGATATCCTCGACAAAGGGAATAATGGCGAAAAGCCGGCCCAAAAGGACAAAAAGCGGGGTTCCCGGAGGGTGGGGAATTCCCTGAATATAGGCGCAGGCGATGAATTCACCGCAATCCCAGAAGGGGATGCTGCGCTGAACCGTGAGGGCATACACTACAAACGAGACGATAAAGACCAAACCGGCCAGAACGGCGTTGGTCTTGTCGAATTTTTGTTCCTGGGGTATCTTCGACGCCGGCAAGTCATCCTCCTAAAGCTAATTATCGACCAAACCGATACTTATGTAATAACGGCCACTGCGGAAAGTGGCAAGAGTTCAAATATAACAGTAAGGTCATAAATCACAACCAATAATTTTACAGCCGTCGGGCTGAGTGGATTAAAGTTTTTGGAGGCAGGTATGCTCACTTGGTGTGGAATTTTATTTTTCCTGGGAATCCTGGCTTTTGTGGACTCGATTCTGAACATGGGCGAAATATTCAGAAGGATCAATTCGGTCTTGTTTATGCTGGTGTCGCTGGGACTCCTGATCCGGACGACCACGAAGATGAAAGCCCGGAAGATCGAAAGCTACGAGAACCGCGTGTTCAGCCTGGAGCAGCACGTGAAGGCCCTGGAAGAAGGTCAGAAGAAGCTGGCGGAGTATTAGAAGCGGCCTAAATGACGTCGGCCTGCCGCATCTTTTTCCTGACCTCGGATATGAAGGGATACTCGGGGAAGTTTTCCAGAAGATTCTGGTAAATCTCGCGGGCCCGGTCGAGGCTGTCGGGATTGAGGAAATATATGTCTGCCTTGGTCTTCATCCCATAAGGCAGATAATACGATTCGGGGAATTCATCAGCCAAGCGATCAATTTTGCCAAGAGCGGCCGAAGTGTCGGCGGCGTCGAGCAATATGGTCGCGAGACGGTACAGGGCGATATCGGCGATGGCCTTGTTTTCGGCGTCGACAATGCCGTTGAGCCGGGCCACGGTTGAATCCAGAAGCCGGCGTTCCTCGAACAAGAGGGCGCTGGAATAGTCATAGAGCAGTTCCGGGGCCGGTTCGGCCTCATCCATCAACAGCAACAACTCCAGAGCGTCGTTGACGTAAAATCCGCGGGGGTACTCGACCATGAGCTTTTGGAAGCCGGCGCGGGCGGAATCGAACTGCCTTTCGAAAAAGAGCACCAGGGCAAGGTGGAAGTCGACCTGCTCCATCATGTCGTCACTGAGCTGGCGCTTGCTCAGCTGTTGGCAAGCGGCGTA
>JAOUEU010000209.1 GCA_029858555.1 Candidatus Zixiibacteriota bacterium | reverse complement strand
TCGAATGGTGCGCCCCCGGCGTCACCCCTCACCGCGATGACCCCCAGTGGCGCTGCATACCCTATCTCGAGGTCGGCCTTGAGCGCTGGCATCAGGTTCTGTCTGAAGACAAACCCATTGCCGGACGGCTCGATTCCTTCCCCGAGAAAGAAAAGGCCGCTTTCAAGTTGTCCGATGTCCGCTCGATCCTGATACTGCCGCTCATGGTTGACGGCCGGCTTTATGGGCTTGTCGGCTTTGATGAATGTCTCGCGGACCGCCTGTGGGGTTCCGCCGAAGTCGAATTCCTCCGCTCGGCCGCCCGCGCCATTTCTCTGGCCATCGAACGCCAGGAAGCCGTGACCGCTCTGCGCGAAAGCGTGGAACAATATCAGTCCGTCTTCGATACCGCCGCCAGCCTGATCATGTCCATCGACGCTAACGGCGTTATCGTCGACTGCAATAGCCGCGTCAAAAGAATACTTGGTTACGAACCAGTGGACCTTATCGGCCAGCCCCTGGAACTGATCGTGCCTCCCTCGGACCATAAGCAGGTCTACCGGCACCTGCAACACGCCGCCGACCACGGCTGCGCCTATGACCGGGGGTGCCGGTTGATCCGCAAGGACGGTCGCATCATCGATATCGTCATCAACGCTTCCGCCCTGACAGACAGCCGGGGCGAGTACACCCACTCGTTGTGCATCATCGAAGACATCACCGAGCGCAAGCAGGCCGAACAGGCCCTGCGCGACAGCGAGGGACTCCTGCGCGCCACCGTCGAGGCGACCGCCGACGGCATCCTCGTGGTGAATGAAAAGGGAAACGTCATCCATGCCAATCGGCGCTTCGCGGAACTGTGGCGCATACCCGCCGAACTGATTGAAACCCGCGACGACCGCCGCCTTCTGCATTTCGTCCTCGATCAGTTGCGCCATGCCGACGCTTTTCTCGCGAAAGTCAAGGAACTGTACGATACTTCCATAGAAGATTTCGACACCCTTTATTTCAAGGACGGCCGCGTCTTCGAACGTTTCTCCTGTCCGCTCACCCGCAACGGCCGGACCGCCGGACGCGTCTGGAGTTTCCGCGATGTCACCGAGCGCACCGAAAGAGAAAACGAGATTCGAAAACTTTCCGCTGTCGTCGAACAGTCACCCAACATGATCATGATAACCGACCCCCGCGGGTGCATCGAGTACGTCAATCCCCGCTTCTCCGAGGTCACCGGCTACGCTCCCGAAGAGGTCCTCGGACATAAACCCAGCCTGCTCAACTCCGGGCGCAACGATCCGGCGCTTTACCCCGAACTGTGGAGCACCATCACCGGCGGCCGGGCCTGGGTGGGTGATGTCCGCAATCGGCGCAAGGACGGTGGCCTCTACTGGGAACACAAAATCATAACGCCCGTCACCGATGATTCCGGCAATCTCATCTATTACCTCGCTGTCGGCGAGGACGTCACCGAGCAGTTGCAGGCCCGGGAAATGCTCGCTGAGGGACAGAAAATGTCGGCCATCGGCACCCTCGCCGCAGGCGTCGCTCATGAATTCTCCAACTACCTTGGCGGCATCATCGGCAACGCTTCCCATATCATCGATGAGATGAACCGCGACGGCGGTCTGCTGTCCGTGCCCGAATCCGTCCAGGAGATATCGCGCCTGGCCGAAAAAGCCAACGACATCGCCGTCTCCCTGCTTTCCTTTTCAAATGCCCGCCCGGAAAAAACCGCCCCGGAGGATCTCAAAAGAATAATCACCCGCACCCTCCGGCTGGTCCGGGGAAAAATGCACCACGATTCGGTCGAACTGACCGCTCACCTCGATAACGTGCCCCCGGTAAACGTTTCCGCCGGAAAAATGCAGCACCTGCTGTTAAACCTCCTGGTCAACGCCCGCCAGGCGATCCGGGAACAGGGCACCGTCACCGTCAGTCTTCTCAATAAACAGGATCACATCGAAATCCGTGTCGCCGACACCGGCTCCGGTATCCCGGCGGAGTATATGAACCGAATCTTCGACCCGTTTTTCTCCACCAGGGGTGTCTGGGGCAAAGACGAATCGCCCGGCATCGGCATGGGGCTGTCCATCTGCCGCAACATCGCCCGCGAATACGGCGGCGAACTGACCGCCGAATCAACTGAAGGCCGCGGCTCCACCTTTACTCTCACCCTCCCGGTCGCCGCCGCCGATACTGTCACGCGCGCGCTCCATGACGTGAAAAAACTCCTGGTATTTACCGCCGACAAGAAAATCAGCCGCGCCTACGCCGCCGCCGCCGCAGAAATCCGCCTGCATGTTACCTGTACCGACAGCCTCGCGGAGGTTGAGAACAGCCTGCCCGACATCGCCGACCTGGTCGTCTGCGACGCCGGCTTCCCGGCCAAGGGTGAGCTGTACCGTCTCGTCAGTAACTGCCAGCAGAGCGCTGTGCCTTATGTCGTCATCAACTACGGCGCCAGGGATTACCAGCTTGAAGATATCTACGACCACGCCCTGGCCGATTATGCCGATATCCCCAATCTTGTCGAACTAATGAATTCTGTGCCCGGTTGCGGGCGCGAACAAAAACTGACCTGATCCAGCGGAAACTTTCAGATAATACGGGCTTTCTTGACTAGCCCCTCGTCGATTTTCAGCCCCGCGAACTTGACCACCAGCCGGTTTATCTCGTACTTGACGTTGGCGTCGCCCTCTTCCTTGTAGAAATTGATCATCACCCCGTAACGGGCAAACTCTTCGGCCCCGCTGACAGTAAGGATAGTCGTGCCGTCGACTTTCTTGAGAATCCGGGCCAGGTCCCTCAAACTGCTGGTGGCTATAAAAAGAATGGCCGAACCGGTAAAATCATCCGTCACCGCTGCTTCGCGGATCTCTATCCGTCGTTGCCCCGCCTTTCGGCCGGCCGCCATCTCTCGGAGCTTCGGTGTCAGCGCCGACGGCCCGACGACCGTAATCACGGCCGTCTCGGTATCCGAGCCCTGACCTTTATCCGGCCAGGTGACCTTGTCCAGTAAATCCAGAACGAATTTTGCCTCGAATTCGGCATCCTGGTCCGCCTGGTCCTGCCCGATTACCGGCATCGCCAGGATCGCCCAAAGGCAGACTGTCAGAAGCTTTCTCAATATCGGCACTCCCATTGTGCGTTGAGCCCTTTTTTTCAAAAGTGATACGTATCTATAATCGGCAGATGTCAGTCACAGTTGAACAATATTACAGCCCCCTCACACCACCGCTAAAACGCCCCGGAATGCCCGCATGTTCCCGTCCCCGTTAGCCCGGCCGGAGCCGCCCTTTGCGTTTCAGTGGCCGCTGCTGGCGGCAATCGGGGAAAATAAACGATCCCGAAAAAACCCGCGCCAGTTTAATTTTTCCCCGCCGGTCAGTTTTATCGCCTTAGCCGAAGAGCCCGACCCCCTCCGATTACTGCGGTATATGGCGAAATCAGGCTTTTCTTGCCGGCCTCGGGCGAAGTTCAACTTTCTGTGTTAGAAACCGGCCGGTAGTGATGCAATACATAGGCAGCAAACACATAATCACAAACCATGAGGTGAACTAATGTGCCGACTCGCGTTGGCCGCAGTGGCTGTGCTTTTTGCCGGCCTTGCGGTATCTGCACAGGCTCAGAGCCTGATTCGCGCTCCCGAGAGCGTGGTTTTTGATAGCGTCCAGAACCGTTACTTCATCTCCAACACCGCCGATGGCAATATCATACAGATCGACGCCGCCTGGGACACGACCATCTTCGCCACCGGGCTTGTATGGGCCCTTGGCTCGGTAATCGTCGGGGACACGCTTTTAGTCGTCGACCAGTCCGGCGGTTTGAACGGATTCGATCTTGTAACCGGCAACTGGCTGTTCGAGGTTTATTTCCCCCTGCAGGGCAGGCTCAACGATTGTGCCGCCGACACGTCGGGATACGTTTACGTAACCGACCCCGGCGCCAATGCCGTTCGGCGCATGCGCCTGAGTGATCTTTCCACCGCCACGGTTGCCACCGGCGTCACCAACCTTTCGGGAATTGCCTTTGACAGGCGTAACAACCGCTTGATAGTCGGCGCCTGGTACCAAAACCCGCCGATAAGGGAAATCACCCTGCCGGACCACACCGTTTCCATCATCAAGAACACCTTGCTGCGTACTCTGGACGGCATTTCCGAGGACAACGAAGGCAACTTCTATCTGTCGTCCTTTGAGGGTTGTTCTATCTACCGATGGGGCAACGACTTCAGCGGCGACCCCGCGCTGGTTTCCGCCGGGCACAATCTTCCGGCCCGTATCAGCTACAACAAGGAATACGAATTGGTGGCCGTGCCCAACTGGGGAAACAGCTTAATCGAATATATTGATATAAGTGCGCCCGCCATCCGGGTCGAATCGTACACCCTCGATGACAGCGGCGCTGACGGCGACGGCGTCGCCGAGCCGGGTGAATCGGTGGAACTATACATTACTCTCTACAACTACCGCAGAGACGCCGCCAACGTAACCGGGACGCTGTCCTGCTCCGACCCTCAAGTCTCAATCACCAATTCGACGGCTTCTTTCACCGGAAACCTGGCCCTGGGGCAAAAAGCCCAGAACACGGCGCCGTTTACCTTCAGCGCGTCGACCCCCGATCCGTCAGTCCTTGCCTTCCAACTGCTTGTCGCGGCCGATGGGGGATATGTCTCGGCGGAGTCACTGGTCGTTTTTGTCGGAACCGACACCGGCTTTTCCGATGGTTGCGAAAGCGGCGAAGGTAACTGGAAGCACAAATGGATTACGGTCGGCTTTGAGGATGAATGGCATCTTGATTCTTTCCGGTCCCACAGCGGCAGTGCCGCCTGGAAAGTCGGCGGGTCCGGCCAGGATGATTACTCCAACGCCGTCGATGCCGCTCTTATTACCCCTCCCTTCAGGCTGGGCGAGAATGACACGCTCAGTTTCTGGCACTGGATCGACGCCGAGAATATCGGCGCCAGCCTGGGTGCGGACGGCGGCATCGTCATGATATCCGTCGGGGGTGGTGAGTGGACGCAAATTACGCCGCTCGGCGAGGGATACACCTATTATATGACGAATGATCCTGCCAAACCATTGCCGGCCTACACGCCATGCTTTTCCGGCAAACGCGACTGGGAAAAAGTGGCCTTCGATCTGTCGGCCTACTCCGGCTGGGTGCAAATCATGTTCCGCTTTATCTCCGATATCCTGGTCACCAGCGAAGGATGGTACATCGACGATATCCGGGTTTCGCGCCCCAGTTGCTGCCTCGGTCACCGGGGAAATGCCAACGGCGATCCCTCTGACAATGTTAATGTCTCCGATGTTACCTATCTCGTGGATTACCTTTTCGGTATTCCCCTGGGACCGGAGCCGCCCTGTACTTACGAAGGTAACGCCAACGGCGATATCGGTGAGGCGGTCAACATCTCCGATGTTACGTATCTGGTGGATTACCTTTTCGGTATTCCGTTGGGACCGGAACCGCCCGCTTGCCCATGATGATTAACAACGGCTGCGACTGAGTAAGACAGAGCTTATGTATATCATCGGGGTGGCGTGGTCAAACTTGTTTGGCCATGGTCTCCAATCCGCCTTTGCGGGAGCCTTTTTATTCGTCATTGCCGGGAGCGACAGCGAGCCGGTAATCCATCTTCCTCTTGTCTTCTTGCTCTGGTGCCCCGCCGCTTGGGGCTTGTTGAAAAAGTTGTTGTGTTTGAGGGATGGGGATTAATTCTTGGGGGTATGCAATCACGACGTCAGCAGAATCAGGGACGGCTGGTCCT
>JAOUEU010000208.1 GCA_029858555.1 Candidatus Zixiibacteriota bacterium | reverse complement strand
GAGCAGGTTTCATAACCGAGTGTCGGGCTGAGAGCCGTCACCAGGCCGATACTGCGCCGGACCATGCGGCGGCAATCCTCTTCGTTGGCGGTGATGCCGTCCACACAGCGGTGTTTGAGAGTGGCCATGCCGTTCTTGAGCATCTCTATCGACTCGAATATCGACTGGGCGATGACCGGCTCCATGACATTGAGTTCGAGCTGCCCGGCCTCGGCGGCCAGCGTCACCGTCAGGTCGTTGCCGATCACTTTGAAGGCGATCTGGTTGACGACCTCCGGAATGACGGGGTTGACCTTGCCGGGCATGATCGACGAGCCGGGTTGCATCGGGGGGAGGTTGATTTCGTTGAGGCCCGCACGCGGACCCGACGACAGCAGGCGCAGGTCATTGGAAATCTTGGACAGCTTGACCGCCAGCCGCTTGATGGCAGACGAATACATCACGAAAGCGCCGGTGTCCTGGGTGGCCTCGACCAGGTTCTGCGCCAGGCGAACATCCAACCCGGTGATCTCGCGCAGGTGGACGATCACTTTGGCCGAGTATTCCGGGTCGCCGTTGATGCCGGTGCCGATGGCCGTGCCGCCCATGTTGACCTCCAGGAAGAGGTTGACGTTCTGGTTGAGGCGTTCGATTTCTTCGCCGAGCGTGACGGCGTAGGCTTCGAACTCCTGTCCGAGGGTCATGGGGACGGCGTCCTGAAGCTGGGTGCGGCCGATTTTGATGATATCGGCGAACTCGGCGGCCTTGGCGCGGAATGATTCGACCAGTTGAACGAGAACCGCGACGAGTTTTTCGTTGCTTTTGATAAGGGCGATTTTCAAGGCCGTGGGATAGGCGTCGTTGGTGGATTGCGAAAGGTTGACATGGTTATTGGGGTGGCAGTATTCATACTGGCCGCGCTCGTAGCCGAGAATCTCCAGCGCCCGGTTGGCGATGACCTCGTTGGCGTTCATGTTGGTCGAGGTGCCGGCGCCGCCCTGGATCATATCGACTACGAACTGCGTGTGGAAGCGGCCGTTGACAATCTCGTTGCAGGCCTGCACGATAGCATCGGCGATGGGACGGGCGAGCAGGCCGAGCTCGAGATTGGCTCTGGCAGCCGCCATCTTGACCATGGCCAGGGCGTTTATCAGGGTGGGGAAGAGGTTGAGGGAGATGCCGCTGATGTTGAAGTTTTCGAGGGCGCGGAGGGTCTGGATGCCGTAGTCGTATTCGTATGGCACCTCGCGCTCGCCCAGCAGGTCGTGTTCGGTGCGGGTGCGGCCGGAGATGTACTGGGCGGCCACGTTGACAACGCGGGTGCCGGCCTGGCGCATCCGGCGGGAAACAACCCGGGCCACCCGGGAGAGCATTTTGGTGGCGATGAGGGGTTTTTCCTCACAGAGTGTCCGGAAGCTGTCGCGGCTGATGGCGAGGACGGTGGTTTTGAGCAGGGTCCGGGCCGAGGTGGAGTGGGGGTAGTCATCCATCAGGGCGCCTTCGCCGAGGAAGTCGTAGCGGCCGAAGAAGGCCAGGCGCTTTTCCTCGCCAAAAGGGGTCTTTTTGAACAGTTCGACCTCGCCGCTGTGGATCATGTAGAGTCGTTTGCGGGGGCTGTTTTCGGTGAAGAGCATTTCCCCGGAGGCCAGTTCCATGACCTCGGTATGGCGGGTGAATTCGGCCCGTTCGGCATCGTCGAGGTCGTTGAACAGTTCGATTTTCTTGAGGAATTGGTTTATGGCTGATGGTTCCATCTATCTCTCTCTTTTTTAACAGTTTCCGCCGGAATGTTAAGACACGCGGGCCCCAGAAGCAACAGAGATATTCCCGATCCGCCCGACTTACCCGGGGGCGGTGCCGCCGGGTAAATTTGTGCTTGACAGTCTGCCGGAAATTGAGTAACAGTTATTCAAGCTGTAGGCAATTTCAGCTATGTTTAATAATGTTTTCCCTTTAGAGGTGAGAATTTTTCTGTTGCTTCTGGCTCCAGAAGAGACATTATTGGACGCGTAGAAGCAAACCCAAAGCGAGAGGTCAAAATGCAAGGTAGTAAGCTCTATGTTGGGAATCTGAGCTACTCCGTAACGAACGAGCAGTTGCAGGAACTGTTCAACAATTACGGTGGGGTTAAAGAGATCAACATCATTGAGGGCAAGGGCTTCGGCTTCGTTGAAATGTCCGACACCGAGGGGGCAGAGAAGGCCAAAGAAGCACTTGACGGCTCCGTGTTCGAAGGACGAACCCTGAAGGTTGACGAGGCCCGGCCGCCAAAAAACAGAGAAAGAAGGGATTTTAGAAGATAAGATAGCACCGGACAAAGGACAGGGGCGCCCGCGGAAAGACTCGTACTGGTAGTCGATTTCCACCGGGCGCCTTTTTCTTCCCCGGAACCGTCAAATACTTCCGTTCAGTCCGATTATCACGCCCTGCACGTCGCTGGACAGGTTATCGACTTTATAGCGGTAATCATCGCTGACGAACTCACCTTTGAGTTGCACGTTGTCGGTGACAAATACGCCGACGCCGATCTGAAAGCGGGTCAAGCGCTGGTCGGGGCGCACCGGAAAATCGAGAATCGGTCGGGCCAGGCCCGGGTTGGGGACGGCCGCCGAGATGCCGCTGCCGTTGCCGTTGTGGTCATCGGGTTTCCAGCCCGAGACGCGCGCCACGACGTGCCATCTCTCGATCTCGTAGCACAACTCGCCCATCCATATCTGCACGCCATCTTCGGTGGCGGCATCGTCGTCACCGAAAGTCAACTGGCCGTAATAAGCATCCAGCAATAGGCCGACCGGAAAATCAAAACGGGCTTCGGTCATCCAGGCCGTAAGATCCGCCGCCAGGCCGGATTCGCCGGACAAGGAAACGTCATCGCTCACCATGAAAGCACCGCCGAGCCGCATCCGGTCGTCGGCAACAGGTCGCCACCCGGCCCCGACAATCACCTCGAAGTTGCCATCCGGGTTGGCCGCGGTGGCGTCGGTGCCGTTGGTGAGGGCGGCCGTGAAATCAACCGCGTCGGTGGCATAGGCGCCTTTGACGCCGAGGGCGTTGAGCGTAGTCATTGGAGAACCGGCCAGGCCGCTGTAAAACAGCGAATTAAGCAAGAGCCGATTTCCGAAAGAGGCGGCATTGTTCGTGATGTATTTGGTCCTGTCGCCAAAAGGAGTGTCAAACGAACCCACGGTAACGGCAAGATTATATTGCGGCAAGGCAAAGGTGACGTTGACGTCGGTGACCGCGGCATCGGGTCCGGCCAGCCCGAGACTGCCCTTACCCGTACCGCCCTGGAGCTGGACGACGGCCTCAATGTTTTCGCCGAGCGGCATTGAGAAATCGACGTTGGCGGCGAAATCGAACTGGTTGCGGCGGGGGGTAGTCTCGAAGCGGTCGGACTCTCTTATGACGTTGGCCACGCCGAGGTAGGTGACGCTGAGGCCGATGTCATTGTCGTCCTCGTCATCGTCGGCAAATCCCGTCGCCGGGACGCAGGCGATTGCCAGCATCAGGCACAGGATGCACACAAGGCCGCGCTGTCGGTGGACGGCGGGAGCGCAATTGGGGGCAAAGGTCTCACTCATGTGAGCTCCTCCTTATCGTTTGGCGGTGACCCGCCCAAGGCGGGCCGACGCAATTAATTATCATAACCCGGCCGACACAGAGGCCTCAGATGGCATATGTCGGCGGCGCTTTTTTCTGCTTTCGCTCGCGATAGAGCTGTCCTATCTCCGCGCCCAGAATAAAAACCAGGGAAGTGTAGTATATCCAGAAAGCCACGACCACAAGGAGAGTGTAGGTGCCGTAGACCCGCTTGAGGGTCACGAAATGCGTGATGTAAAAGCCAAACAGTTGCTCGGCCAACTTCCACAGCACAGCGGCCGACAGGGCGCTGACCAAGAGAGCTTTCCGCGGCAGCTTGCGCAGCGGCACCAGTGAATACACCAGAAAGAAGGACACGAAAATCAGGACAAACGAAACCGTGCCCAGAAGCATATCCTCGACGAAACTGAACTGGAGAGCGCCGAGGAAATCGACGCTGTGGGCGAGTCTCTTGGTGATATGCCAGCCGGGCAATACGGTTGTAGATAACAGGAAGTAGAGCAGAACCAGGATGACCAGGGCGAGGTCCCAGAGTTTGCCGATCAGCACCGACTTGGCGGCCTCGACACGGTAAACCAGATCGAGAATTGTTCGCATGCTGCTGAAAAGGCTGCTGGCAGCGACAAAGAGGCCGACCGCACCGAGCAGGCCGACCACATTCTTATAGAAAGTGAACTCCTCGACGCGGGAGAAAACCAGGTTTTTTATGTAGGCGGCATAGTCGGCGTAGGGTATGGCGGTCCTGATGAGGGCATCGATCTCCTGCGCTATCGAAGGTCTTTCGAGGATGGTTCCGAGAACGGCGAAGACAACGAGAACCATGGGGATAATGCAGATGAACAGCGAGAAGGCCAGGCCGGAGGCGAGCAGAAAGATATGGTGTTCGTCGACGCGGTGGTAGAGGCCCCCCGCGTAATGGCGGAAGAACTCTCCGGCGCGGCGGAGAAACCCCGGGCGGGGAGTTATCTCGGCGTTGTCGGTGTTCTCTGAAACCACGTGCGTTCTCGTGTTCTCTTGATTCATCCGCCTGCTCAGTCTTGCGCCGTCTTGCTCTGGCTCACATCGACAAAGAGCGGCGGTGCGGCGCCCTGCTTGTCCTGGCCCATATACAGCGTCAGGTGGGGGAAGGGGATTTCGATGTTCTTTGCGTCGAAGCGCTGTTTCAGCAGACGGTTGAAGGCGCGGCCGACATTCCATTGCTTGATCGGCCTGGTTTTTATGCGGGCCTTGATAATCAGGGCCGAATCGCCGAATTTGTCCAAGCCGAAGACTTCAATCGGTTCCATGATGTCGCCGCCGACCGTCTCGTCGTTTCGGAGCTCCTCGCCCACCTGCTTTATGACCGCGATGACCTCGTCGGTATTCTCTCGATAAGCGACGCCGATATCGAAAACGGCATATGAGAAATCCTGAGTCATGTTAGTGACGAGATCAATATGGCCGTTGCGGACATAGTGAACGCAGCCGGCCAGGTCCCGGAGGACGACCATGCGCAGGTTGACTTTTTCGACCAGGCCGGCTTTGCCGCTGACCTGCACGACATCACCCACCCGGATCTGATCCTCGAGGAGGATGAAGAATCCACTGATGACATCCTGGACCAGTTGCTGTGCACCGAAACCCACCGCCAGACCGACCACGCCGGCGGCCGCCAGAATCGGCCCGATTTCGATGCCGAACTCACCCAGCACCGTGACCAGGGCTACTACCATGATCGTGGCGCTGAGGGCGTAGCGTACCAGAGAGCCCAGCGTTTTAGCCCTCTTTTGTGTTTCGCCCTCAAAGCGGTCCCTGGCAAATATTTTGTGTAATCTGTCGGAGACCAGGCGGGCGAGTCTTAGGGCCACCATGGTGAGAATAATTATGAGCAGCAATCTTAGCCCGCTGGTGGTGAGCCAGTCGATGGCCCGGGCAAGCCAACTGTCAATATTCATATCCAACTCCCTGACTGTTAATTTTCCTTAATGACATACACCCCAAGAGACAAAAATCAACCCTGTATGTCAAATTTCAAATTGCGGGCGGGCCCGCCGCCGGCCGGGAACTTCGCCGGGGTCCAGTCGCCCTGAAAGGCGGCCATACCGGGCGAGGAATCGGGACAGCCGTAGTTATAATCTACTTGACCACCAGGAACGGCGGAAATAGATTGATAGTAACGGGGATAATTGCAACAGGTGAACATTCTG
>JAOUEU010000016.1 GCA_029858555.1 Candidatus Zixiibacteriota bacterium | reverse complement strand
GCCGGCGCGGCAGGGGGGGATTAGTGCGGTAATACAGGAAGACGCCCAGCCCGACCAGCACCACGAAGGCAATCCATACCGCAATGGGGTTGGACGTAAGAAAATCAACGGAAATATCTTGGTAGCCGAACATCGCTTCTTATACTCGGTGGTAGGTTGCCGGTTCAGCAAGGAAGATACGAAATCCGGACCGATAGAACAGGGATATTATGTCACGAAGCGCGAGTAGTCGTAAACTCAACCATCCCCGCCAGAGAATCAAGATACACCGAATCGCCGACTTTGGAGATGGAGTCCAGACCTTGTTCGCAGAGCCTTCGGGCCTTGTCGTAAGCGTAATCGATTCCCCCCGTCTCGGACACAAAACCATATACACGCTCAAAGGTATCGTTTCCGTCGTCATGGTTTTTAAGGATACTGATTATTTCCGCCCGCGTGGCTTTGCCGACATTTCTCAGAGAGTATATCAGCGGCAGGGTCATTTTACCGGTCAAAACGTCATTACCGGGCTCCTTGCCGGTCACCTCGGCGTCACCGATAAAATCCAGCAGGTCATCGGCGATCTGAAACGCCGTCCCGATCTTCTCGCCGAAAGTCGCGAAACGGTGGCGCTCAGACGGTAATTTTTGCCTGAGTATGGAACCGGTTTCGCAAGAAACCGCAAAGAGCGAGGCCGTCTTGTCAGCGATGATCGTCACGTATTCATCCTCGGAGAGGTCATAATTGCCGATCTCTTCAATCTGGCGTAGTTCCCCGACCGATACCCGCTCGGTAGCCGCCGATATCGCCCGCATCAACTCCATCGACTGCGCCTCCACCATAATCCGAAAGGCCTTGGCGAACAGATAATCGCCCATCAACACCGAGATCAGATTGGTCCATTGGGCATTGACGGTCTCCTGGCCGCGACGCAGGTCCGATTCATCGACAACATCGTCATGCAGCAGAGTGGCCGTGTGGATAAGCTCAATCGCCAGTGAAGCATCGACCGAAAATTCGGTGAAATTGCCGCCCGCCCGCGACGACAGGAAAAGAAAGGCGGGACGAATCCTCTTGCCCCGCGTCTTGAGCAGATGGCGGGCGATTGAAGAAATCAGCGGGGTGTCTCCCCTGAGATAACCGTTCAGCTTGCGGTTGAATTCCTCCAAATCCGCCTTAACCGGCTGAGTGTATTCAAGCATGTGGTTAGTGTCGAGCACGGTCTACCAGCCTCTTTTGGTCGCGGCAGTGTTTCATGAAGCCGGAAAATAGGCCCGTCGGGCCGAATTGTCAATCCAATTCGTTGCCGCGACTATGCCGCGACTTAGCTCGCCAGGATGCCGCATGTGCCAATCATTCAATCATTTACATAGAAGATTGACAAGTGCCGCCCGATACGCTGGGTCGTCGAAATACAGCCGCTCGTTGTGTCCGCCACTGAGTTGCACGAATTGCTTTGGCTCGTTGGCACGTTCGAACAGTTCTTGCCCCATTCTGAACGGTATTAACTCATCGCCCGGTGAGTGAGCCACTATCACCGGGCAGCTGCAGGCAGAGATTTTGTTCACGGAGTCGAATTTGACACGAAGCAGCAGCCTGACCGGGACAACGGGAAACATCAGCTTGCCCACCTCCACAGCCGAAGTAAAGGAAGATTCGACTATGAGGCCGCCACAGTCGACGCGACTGGCCAGGTCGATCGCCACCGCCCCGCCCAAAGATCGTCCAAATACGACAATGTCTTCCGGCCTGATGCCTTTTTCGTCCACCAGCCAGCGATAGGCCGCCATGGCGTCGGCATATACATTCGACTCGCTCGGGGAACCCGATGACCGGCCATAGCCTTGATAATCGAAGATTAACTGGCTGACACCCAATTCAGCCAGGTAAGTGATCGTCTCAAAGCGGTGAGAAATGTTGCCGGCATTACCGTGGCAAAATAGAACCGTCCTGGCCGCCTCGCAGGCAGTGCCGGCGGATGCTGCGGCCGGGAAATACCAGCCGTGAATCCTGTCGCCGTCCCCGACCTCGATAAATACGTCTTCATAGGCAAGATTGAACTCGTCGGGCGTCATCACCATTTCTTTGGTCGGATAGAAGACTATCTTTTTCTGGTAGAAATGGAAGAAAACTACCAACGCCAACAGCACCGCCACCGCCGCTATTGACAGCCACATAAGCACCTTAGCCAAATTCACTCTGACAAGCTCGCGTCAATTCCCGGCCAGGCGATTGCCAACGGCCCCCTACTCCCACTCAATGGTGGCCGGGGGTTTCGACGAAATATCGTAAACGACGCGGTTAATTCCTTTGATTTCGCGGATAATCCGGTTCGAAATCTGAGCCAGAACGTCGTGGTCGATCCTGGCCCAGTCAGCCGTCATGCCGTCGACCGATGTCACGCCTCGCAAGGCCACCACGTTTTCATACGTACGCTCATCACCCATCACGCCGACCGCCTTAATCGGCAGAAGCACCACAAAGGCCTGCCAGATATCATCATAGATACCCCGCCGGTGCAACTCTTCGATAAATATGGCATCGGCCTCTCCCAGAAGACGGCAACGCTCTTCGGTCACGTCGCCCAGAATTCGCACCGCCAGCCCGGGCCCCGGGAAGGGATGCCGCCGGATGAAGGCCCCGGGCAGACCCAGCTTTTCGCCCAGAACGCGAACCTCATCCTTGAACAGTTCCCGCAGGGGCTCAACCAGTTTCAGCTTCATACGGTCCTTCAGGCCGCCGACGTTGTGGTGCGATTTGATGGTCACCGAAGGACCCTTGAACGAGGTTGATTCGATAACGTCGGGATAGAGTGTCCCCTGGGCCAAGAACTCGATACCGCCGATTTTTTCGGCCTGCTCCTCAAAAATGTCAATAAACGTGTTGCCGATTATTTTCCGCTTTCGCTCAGGGTCCGACACCCCCGCCAGCCGCTCCAGGAACAGCCCGGAGGCATCGACCGGGTGCAGATTAATCTCCAGCGTTCTCAACATGGCGGTGACGTCGGCAAACTCGTTCTTGCGCAGCAGACCGTTGTTGACGAAGACCGCGTGCAGGTTCTCGCCGATGGCACGGGATATCAGGACGGCACATACCGTTGAATCCACGCCGCCCGACACGCCCAGCACCACCTTGCCGTCGCCGACCCGGTTCTGAATGTCCTTTATCGAACTCTCGATAAAAGCCTCTGTCGTCCAGTCGCCTTTGAATCCACAAATATCAAACAGGAAATTTTCGATGATGATTTTACCTTCGGCCGTGTGATGCACCTCCGGGTGAAACTGCAAACCGTAAATTTTCCGTTTCTCGTCGGCGATAGCCGCCGCTTGCAGGGATTCCGTGGAACCGAGAGCGGCAAACCCCGACGGCAGTTGCTCAATGGAATCTCCATGAGACATCCACACCTGGCTGCGCCGGGGCATTCCCGAGAATAGCGGGCTGTCGGCGGTGACCTCGAAATGGGCGCGGCCGTACTCGCGCTTCTCGGACTTGACCAGCCGGCCGCCGAACCGGTCGGCCAGAAGCTGCATGCCGTAACAGATGCCGAGTACCGGCCGGTCGATATCGAAGAAACCATGCTCGAGGCGCGGCGCCTGGGCATCGTGAAGGGACGCCGGTCCGCCCGACAGGATGTAGGCTCCCACCCGGCCGGTGTCGTAGCCGGACAAATCGGCGTTATACGGGACAATTTCACAGTAGACCCTGGCCTCGCGCACGCGGCGGGCAATCAACTGCGTGTACTGCGAACCAAAATCGAGAATCAAGACCATTTCATGATGGCCGGACAATTCACTTCTCTCCCTGTTCTTTAGGGTCCATGATCGTATCGGTCAGAAAGGCGTCGTCGGTATCGGGATAATCCTCCACGTAATGCAGGCCTCTCGATTCACGTCGGTGCAGGGCGCAAAGAACCACCAGTTCGGCGACCGTGGCCATATTTCTGAGTTCGAGAATCTTGTATGTAGCCGGTGTCGCCAGGTAGTATGGTTCTATGGCCCGCTTTATTTGTTGCACTTTTTCCAGGGCGAGTTTCAGTCGCTCGGAGGAACGCACAATGCCCACAAAATCCGACATCACTCGCGTCAGTTGACGACGGTCGTGGGTGATTATAATCTTTTCCTTGGGATAGTTGAGCGATGAATACAGAGAATTATTGATCGGCACGTAGATTGGGAAATCCGTATGCTCAAAATAATCCAGTGATTTGGCGGCTGCCAGCTTGGCCATCACCACTGCCTCCAGAAGCGAATTCGACGCCAGTCGATTGGCCCCATGCATGCCCGTCATAGCCACTTCGCCGGCCGTGTAGAGGCCCGGCAGGCTCGTTTCCCCCTCCAGCGTGGACACCACGCCGCCGCAGGAGTAATGAGCCGAAGGGACGACCGGGATGGGCCGCTCGGTAATGTCAATGCCGCGTCTCAGACACTCTTTGTAGATATTGGGAAAACGTTTCCTTATGAATTCCGCGGGGCGATGACTTATATCGACAAAGACGAATTCCTCGCCGCTTTCTTTCAGTTCCCGGTCGATCGCCCGGGCGATAACGTCGCGTGGCGCCAGATCCTTCAGCTCGTGGGCACCCTCCATGAGAAAACGCCCGTCGGCGGTTTTGATCCGGCCGCCTTCGCCCCGGATGGCCTCCGAGATCAGAAAAGGCCAGCGACCGGGACTGTACAGGGCAGTGGGATGGAACTGGATGAACTCGAGGTTAGCGGCTGCCACCCCCGCCCGGTAGGCAATGGCCACACCATCGCCGGTAGCAATCGCCGGATTGGTGCTGTGGAAATAAATCTGTCCCAGGCCGCCGGTGGCCAGCATCGTTACCGGCGCGTAAAAAGCGTCGATAAGGCGCTCATTCTCCGAGAAAGTGAAGGCGCCGGCACAAACCTGCTGACCATCCGATGAATAGGTCATCAGATCGATAACCATGTGGTTACGAAAAATGTCGATGGAGGCGTGCTCGCGGCAGGCACGCAAAACGGCGCTCTCCACTTCGCGCCCGGTAAGGTCCCCTGCGTGCACCACCCGGTTGGCGGAGTGCCCGCCCTCCCGGCCCAGGTCCAGGCGACCGTCGATCTCCGTGAACCTGACGCCAAACGAGATCAACTCCTCGATCACCGACGGTCCGGCTTCGACGATCCGCTCCACAACGCCCTGATGGCACAGTCCGCCGCCGACTCTCAAAGTATCCGCAATGTGCGTTTCAAACGAGTCTGTCCCGGATAAGACGGCGGCGATGCCTCCCTGGGCGCGGTTGGTGTTGGTGTCCGTTTCACCTTTCTTGGTTATGATGGCAATCCTGACCTCGGGGTCTTTGAGAACTACCTGCAGGGCATAGAAAAGACCGGCGACGCCGCTGCCGATTACGAGAAAGTCATATCGTCTTTCCACCGGACACCTACCTGCCCAAATTCAGCCTGGCTGTTATGTGTTCAATCAGCTTCTCTTCTCCCGGGTCAAGGTCAATCGATTGTGTAAGATAATAGATTTCCCGTCCGAAATCAAAGTTCCCGATTTTCACCCAGTCTTTGAAGGTGGTCAGAATAACATCAGAATCATGACTGTCGGTCAGGGCCTTTATCCTTTCCAGTAAGTCCCTGTCATAAACCTGATGATCGGATAGCTCCAGGGCACAGTCGATGTCCGGACAGAGAGCCGACACCTGTTTCTTCAGGGTTCGGAAATGCCCCACTCCGGCAAAAAGGAAGACCGACTTATCCTCGAGGTATTTGACCGAGTAGCTGGCCTCGCGGCCGACGATTTCATCCGCCTCAAATGCCGCGGAATACAAGGCCGCCCCGGGGCTTAAGCGCGACAACCGGTCTTTCAAAGCCAGCATATCGCGCGCGAACTTCGCGCGGGTAATAATTATAATGTCTGCCCGGCACAATGACCTCAGCGGCTCCCGTAACAAGCCGCACGGGAACATCTTAAGGTACCGGCGTTTCACGGACGCATCGAAGGCCACAATATCCAGATCGCGATGGAGCTGATGGTGCTGGAAACCATCGTCGACAACAATAAGGTCGACCTCACCGGACCGGGCCAGTTCAACTGCGGCTGCCGCTTTGGTGGGACCAACCGCGAACACTGTCTCCGGCAACTGGTAGGCCAGTTGCATTACTTCGTCACCGGTGTCCTGCGTCCGCCTCTGCTGTAATTTGTAGCCGGGGGCCACGATGGACTCCCGCGACTGCCGCCCGTATCCGGAACAAACGACGCCGACCCGCACACCTTCCTCTGTCAGAAAGCGCGCCAGCAGTTCCACCAGAGGTGTCTTGCCGGTGCCGCCGACGGTGATATTGCCTACCGATATCACCGGCAGGGACACCTTGACTCTATGACGGCGCCGCCAGACGCGCACTACGGCCGCCCCCATGCGATAGAAGAACGAAACGAACCACAACAGCAAGGCCACCGGGGCCCACAATGAAAAGCGCGGCCGCCGGACTATCTTTTTCCAGGTCTTCTCAAACATTCTTAAGCTTGCTTATAATATAGCTGCCGGCCCGGGCGGTGGCAGAGTTTTTCAGGTTTACCTCGGTCTTGATTCTGAATTTTCTCCGTCCCCTCAGTACCTGCTCCACCATTTCCTCCAGTTCGTTCTCCGATGCCACCATCGCCCCGAAATCGTTGGCATTGATATAGTCCGCCGCCTCCCTCACGTTGTCGACGGAGGGACCAAAAAGAACCGGCGTACCCGCCCAGACCGGTTCCAGCAGGTTGTGACCGCCGACGTTCGCGAGCGTCCCGCCCACAAAAGCCAGGTCGGCCGCGGCATACAGGTCATGAAGCAGGCCCATCTCATTTATAACCATCAATCGATTGGGGCTGATCGCCCCCGGGTATACCACAAATGGCAGATCCATGTCGTGTAGCAGGGTTTCGACCTCAGCCACCCGCTCCAGGTGTCGCGGAGCCAAAAGCAGACTGAAGCGGTCATCGACCGGTGCCAGTTTCTTGAAAAGACGCCCCAGGGCTGCCTCCTCGCCGGGCCGAGTGGAACCGGCCACCAGCAGAAACTGATCCGGAGCAAGGCCCAGCTTGTCCCTCAGCGACTTGATCTGCTCGGGCGATTTCTCGTTCAGTGGCGCATCGAACTTCATATCTCCGCCGACTTCCCCAAGAGGCCCGCCGGCTTCTCCGCCGTCGCCGAGAAAGTAGCGGTAACGCTCGGCGTCCTCGTCCGTCTTAAAGAAGAACCGGTCATAACGGCCAAGAAGTCGGCCCAGCGAGGCTCTGACCAGCCGGTATCTTCTGAAGGCCTTATTGGACATGCGGCCGTTGACCAGAATCATGGGAATCTTGCGCGCCGCCGCTTCGACAATCAAATTCGGCCAGATTTCCGTCTCCGCGAATGCAATCACATCCGGCTCTATTCTGTCGAGGGTCTTTTTGACAACCGGAGGAATGTCGAGCGGAAAGTACGATAATGTGGTGCCGGAATCAAGCAATTCCAAGGCCGTTCGGTACCCGGCCGGAGTCACCGTCGTGACGTGGATTTTTATATCCGGCCTCTCTTTTTTGAGAAAACTTACAAGGCAACTGATAACCCTTACTTCGCCCACCGAGGCCGCGTG
The DNA here is from genome assembly GCA_029858555.1 of Candidatus Zixiibacteriota bacterium. Classification (GTDB taxonomy): domain Bacteria; phylum Zixibacteria; class MSB-5A5; order GN15; family FEB-12; genus DAOUUR01. Next base: position 16,404 of record JAOUEU010000016.1, on the reverse strand, counting down.
CAGCCATGCGTGGCACGGACCCACCCTGGGAATCAGCCCCATTCTTCCCTTCCATAACTCACGACCGAGCGCCGCTTTTTCCCTGCCGATAGGGTGAATAAAGGCGTAGAGTAGGAAGGTGAGTATGCGATATAGAAGCATCATAAGTACTCACCTACGAGTTCCGCCGCGCGCTCCGAGGCGCCCCTGCCGCCCAGCAGACCGGGCACGCGCTGCAGTTTCGCCGCCACTTCCTGATAGTACGCAGCATCATCTTTGAATCGGTCCAGTTCCGCCAGGATTCTGCCCGTATTGGCCTGCCCCTGGATAAGCTCCGGGACAACCTTTTCGTTCAGGACCAGGTTGGCGAGCGCAATCTTGTCAAGTTTCACCAGACGCCGAGCGATCAGGTAGGTCAGGACACCCGTTTTGTAGACGACAACCATCGGCCGACCGATGATGGCGCTCTCCAGGGTCGCCGTGCCCGACGACGTGAGTACCAGCGAACTGTCATGGATCACTTTCCGAGCGTCACCGTATCGGATCGAAATCGGTCCCGCTTGTACACGCTTCATGAGGCGCTCGTACAAGGCCGGCTCGACCGCCCCGTGAACTCCGGCGATGACGGCTTGCGTACTGTATTTATGGCAAAATACCTCCGCGGCATCCAGCATCACCGGCAGCATCCGCTCGACTTCCTGGGGTCGAGACCCGGGAAGAAGTGCCAGATGGCCCTCTCTTGGCGGTGGCGTGGCAGTGTATTCGGATGGTATATCCTCCAGCAGGTAGTGACCGACAAATCGTGCCTTCACGCCGCTTTTGCGGTAAAAAGCTTCTTCGAAGGGCAATATCAGCACCATCAGGTCCACCAGGCGACGGATCTGCTCGAGGCGTCCGCTCCCCCAGGCCCATATTTGAGGCGAGATATAATAGATTATCGGTATATTGAACGGCTTGATGCGCTCGGCGAGGCGCAGATTAAACCCGGGATAGTCTACTAGGATCACACATCCGGGTTGACGTTTCGCGATCTCACTCTGGCAGTGCGCCAGAAGACCACGGAAAAACCGGAAGCGCCGGGCCACCTCCCAGAAACCCAGGACAGCCAGTCGGCTTCCGTCGACCAGTTGCTCCTGACCCAGACTTTTCAGACGCGGCCCGCCGAGGCCGATAACCGTCAGGCCGGACCATCGTCGCGCCAGGGAGGCTACCAGATGCGCCGAAGCGTTGTCGCCAGAGGGGTCACCCGCAGAAAGAAATATAGTCGGGTCAGCCATCCGGACCTGCTAAGCCTCCATCATGCGCCTGATGGATTCGCGGCCGATCCGTTCCACCTCGACCGCCACCCGCAGCGCCTCGGTCGCCTCACCGACGGAGACCCTGACGGGCCGGTCGTAAATTATGGCCTGGAGAAAAGCGTCCAGCTCCGCGGCCAGCATATCCTGCTCACCGTCGCCCTCTTTCCGGTAAACCAACTCGCGCCCCGATTTGCCCAGTGGAATATGCATTCCATCCGGCTCATTCTCGGAGGCTGCCAGGCGATAGATGTCAGCCTGCCTTTTGGCCAGGTCCAGCGAAAAGTAGCCGGACTGCTGGAAAATGCGCAGCTTTCGCATGGCATTCAGCGATATCCGCGAGGCCGTCAGGTTCGCGACGGCACCGTTGCGGAAAGTCAGCCGGGCGTTGGCGATGTCGACCTGTTCGGAGATCACGGCCACCGCCGAAGCCTGAATATCGCTTATCTCAGACTGTATGAAAGAAAGAACCAGGTCAATGTCGTGAATCATCAGGTCGAACACAACCGCGACATCGGTTCCTCGCGGATCGAAAGCAGCCAGCCGGTGGGCCTCGATGAATGACGGCCGCATATCATATTGTTGGAGAGCCATCACGGCCGGGTTAAACCGCTCGATCTGGCCCACCGTGAATTTGACGCCGGCTTTTTCAACTAAGCGGCCGAGCCGGTGGGCTTCGTCAAGATCGGCTGTAATCGGCTTCTCTACAAGACAGTGCACCCCCCTCTCTATTAGAGGTGCGGCCACCTCGTAATGGGCCGTCGTCGGCACCACCACCGCCACCGCCTCGGCCTTCCTGGCCACTTCCTCGACAGTGTCGAACGCCGAAACCCCGTACTCGGCGGCGTATCGGGCCGCCTTGTCCCTGTCGATATCGTGACAGCCTACCAGCTCGGAGCTCTCCAGCCGCGAAAGCCATCGAAGATGGTGGCGGCCGAGGTGTCCCACGCCGACTACGGCTGTCTTCACTTTTCTCATTCCCTTATTCACTCAGGCTCATCCGTCAACAGTGTAATTCCGAAAATCCTATTATACGCCAAAATAACTATCCTCGGGAAAAGAAAAAAGGAGATTCTTAACCGTAGCGCGGGCTCGCGGCCGCGCCGGATGATATGGGCATCAGGCCAACGTTTCGTCGCACCGTTCACTGCCCGGCCCGGCATAGACGACGGCAAACAGAAGCAAAAGCTTGAGAAAAACAGCCAGCAGGTAGGCTGTCAGCGCCGGTGCCGGATAGGCCAGAACCTGAAGACGATCCCATACCAGTGATAGGTTTGAAAACGTCAACGGCACCACGCCGACCAGGGTCTGCGCCTTACCCACTTCGTAAACAAGTCCGCTGTACACCTGCATCTCAAACCACCATCCGGAAATATCAAAAAAGAGCAACGTCGCCAGAGCTGTCCCGGCCAGCATCCGGGCGCCACGACAATCAAGTTTAAACAGCGCCAGGGCCAGCATAAGACCGAGTACCGGCCAGGCGGAGAACAGGTAATACCCGGCCGTGCCGCTGTCCAGCAGACGCACCCGGATCAGCAGATGGTAAACCAGGGCGACTGCAATCGGAATCAGCGCGACCAGCGCCAGTACCAGGACCTCCCGGTTCTGCTTCGTCAGCCTACCCCGCACTGCCAGGGTGATGCCCCGCAACAGCAGAACCGCAAACGGCACGACATAGACATAATGCCACAGGGGCCTCTTGATCCAGCTCCAGGTCCCTGACCACAGGAACGTCGCCATGAAAGCGGCTATCGCCCGGACGGACCTCGTCAGCAGTTCGCCGAACGACGCCCGCTCGGCAAACGGCACCAGCGCTGCCTGTAACTGCACCGACTCCGCTCCGCCCAGCAGGACACCATAGCGCTGGTAATACAGCACGAACCACGGTACAGCCAGCACCAGAGGAACGACGACCACCAGCGCCAGTCGGTAAACGGTCTGCCGGACCGACAGCTTGTTTTTTACCAGAGCCAGCCAGGCAGTACCGGCCGCCACACCGATGATAACGGGTAGGAAGAACAGCTTGGTCCAGAGCCCCATCGCCAGCAAGACCGCCACTCCCCAGAAATCGGAAAGCCGCGCTTGCCTGTGTACGTATGACGCCATCAGAAAATAAAAAACGCCGGAAAACAATAAGGCTACGAGCGAGTCGTTACCTATCCGTGCCAGGTCGAAACAGAGCGAGGGAAAGAACAGCACAATCAGCCCCGACACTACCAGCAGCCACCGCGTGCTGCCCGGACGGAACAGGCGCACCGTGGCATACCAGAATAAAAGGCTTCCGCAGGCAATAAGTATCGACATCAGGCGCAGAAGGAGAATCCGCCCGGCCGCCGTAGCTTCGTCCATGAAACGATACACGGAAACCATGCTTAGATAATACAGAGGCGGGTGTTGTCCCTGCCAGTTGAGCTCTTCACCCGGCCAGTAGCGAACCGACCGCTTCTGGTGCCAGTAATCTTCCACCGCTTCGTTCCGTTCCTCAGAAGACAGGTCCTGAAAAAAACTGCGATAAGTAAGGTATCCGGCGGCTTCCGGGGTACCACCCCTGTACCGTTGCGGCAATCCCGCAAGGTCTCTCTCGACCATGGCATCCAGGGGAGTGTCCTTCAGATCCGGTATCCGACAGCGGTCGGACAGATATGACAGATAAGAATAGTGAGCGCTTTCATCGAACCCTTCGTAAGGGGGCAGGATAAGGGCATGGGCCAGGAGACCCAGTACGAAGGCCAAGGCCACACCGGCCGCAACCGTCCTCTCGCTCATTTGGATCGCGCGGTGGCCGAACGTCAGCCCCCATGTCACGGAGGCATTGTCTGTGTCCTTGAGCTCCATTTTCCCCGACCGGACTCTGCCGGTATAACGGCCCGGCCCGACGCCGGCCGCAAATGACCATCCGTATAGACAACTGGCGGTCGAGGCTATTTAATGAATCCGCGAGTGGAAGTCTCAATGAAGTCGATTATCAACTGTACTTCCGGGATTATCTCGACCTCGGTCTTGATCCGTTCCAGCGCCTGTGATGTGTTGAGTTTGCTGAAAAAGAGAATCTTGTACACGCTCTCCAGGGTCCTCAGCACCTTGGAGGAGAAGCCCCGCCGCTTCAAACCGGTCAGGTTGATGCCGATGACGCGAAGCGGGTAGCCGGCCACCAGGGCATAAGGACAGACATCCTGTTGGACGCGGAACCCCCCGCCAATCATGGCGTGGGCACCGATGCGGACAAACTGGTGCACCGGCACTACACCTCCGATTATGGCGTAGTCGCCGATATCGATATGGCCGGCAAGATTTACCGAGTTAGCTATAATGACGTTGTCACCGATGATGCAGTCATGGGCGACATGCGAATACGCCATGAGCATGCAGTTTCTGCCGATGGTAGTCTTATTGTGATAGACCGTGCCGCGATTAACGGTGGCATACTCACGAACAATCGTATTATCGCCTATCTCGGCCGTGGTTATCTCTCCCCCGAATTTCAGATCCTGCGGTTGGGTACCGATGACTGCGCCATGATGGATCCTGACACCCTTTCCGAGTATGGTGCCGGACGCGAGCAGAGCCGCCGAGGCGACCTGGGAGCCGCTGCCGACGACCACCTTGTCCTCGATAATCGCGTACGGTCCGACAACCACGTCATCGGCGAGTTCCGCTTTCTTGGAGACAATTGCCGTCGGATGGATATCGCTCATCGGTCCATCACCCTCGCCATAAAGTCCGCCTCGGCCACCAGATCATCGCCGACATAGGCTCGACCGGCCATTTTACAGGTGTTGCGCCGGAAGACCTTCATGTCAAGCTCAAAACGCAGCTGGTCGCCGGGCACCACCGGCTTGCGGAACTTGGCGTTATCAATCGACATGAAATACACGACTTTCTCCTGTGGCTTCTCGATGGCGTTCAGAAGAAGTATGCCGCCGGCCTGGGCCATAGCTTCCAGAACCAGCACACCCGGCATGATGGGATGCCCCGGGAAATGTCCCTGGAAGAACGGCTCGTTGATGGTCACATTTTTAATGCCTACTACCCGTTTGTCCGGCTCCAGGTCCAGAATGCGGTCGATCAGCAAAAACGGGTAGCGGTGCGGCATGATATCCAGAATGGCTTCTATGTTGAGGAAAGCCCCGCCGGCCTGTCTCGAATATTTCTTGGCTATCTTTTTCTTGTGGTAAAGTTCGCGCATCTGTTTGGCCAGAGCGACGTTAGCCTTGTGCCCCGAGCGGGCCGCCAGCACGTGACCCTTGAACGGCACTCCGATCAGGAACAGGTCGCCCAGCAGATCCAGCGTCTTATGCCGCACCGGCTCGTTGTAAAAGCGCAGAGGTATGTCGTTAATAATTCCCGTCTTGCCCACAAAAGCTTTCTCTTTGAGGTCCAGGGCTTTACGAATCCGGTCGACTTCAACCTGGCCAAGGTCGGAATCGTAAATAACGATGGCGTTCTGCAACCCGCCGCCCCTGATAAGCCCTCCCGCCTTGAGCATCTCGACCTCGGAAAGAAAACAGAAGGTTCGCGCCGGGGCGAACTCCTCAACGAACTCCTTCTCCAGGTCGACCAGGGTGGTGTATTGGGTGCCCAGAGCCGGGCTCTTGTAGTCAATCATAAACGTGATGCGCAGGTCGTCCGACGGGGCCACGACCAGATCGACGCCGCGCTCCCGTTCGTTGTACGACATGGGGGTGTCGATTTCCAGATAAACTTTGTCTTCATCCTGGTCCTCGATACCGGCCTCCAGGAGCTTGTCTACGTATGGCTTGGCCGAGCCGTCGCCGACCGGAGGTTCGTTGCCACTGAGTTCCACCACCATATTATCCAGCTGCAGGCCGGCAAAAGCGGCCAGCACATGCTCCACCGTATAGACTTTGGCCTCGCCGTCCTGAAGTGTCGTTCCCCGCGAGATATCTACCACGTGATCGATATCGGCGATCACCGAGGGTCTTCCCGGCAAATCGGCGCGGACAAAGCGAATGCCCGTGTTTGGCGGTGCCGGCTTGAACGTCATGGTCGACCCATTGCCGGTATGCAGACCTATGCCGGACATCGATATTTCGCGTTTTACCGTTCTCTGCTTGTCGTACATAGAATTGGTCTTATTAAAGCACGTTGGATGGATTATACTACCACGAATGACTGGACTCAAGTAAATTTTTCGGCCCGCCTGGAATCCCCTGGGAGCGGCGCCGTGGCAATGACATCTGCTGCTCGCGGCAAAAAAACCGTTCCCCGGGGTCGCCGATAAATCCTCAGATGTCTTTCAGTGACTTGACCTGCCGCAATTTGCGGAAAAGCGCAATGTATTCGCGCACCATCAACTCTTCCGCCTGCGATAGCCCTTCCATCATCGGGATGCCTATTCGCAACACCGAACGGACCATATCGGCCACCGTCCGATCGTATTTGTCCGCCAGCATTTTCAGCTTATCCTTCAATTCGTACGATACAAAAACGTTCAGACAGTGTTCCCCTCGCACTTTGTGTTCACTTCTTTTGGCCGTCTTCATCCGGGTCTCCTCTGCTACTGTGTTACTTCTCATGAAGGCCTCCTCGACGATTGCGAGGGCCGTCCGCGCCGGGACTTCGCTGATGATACCGGGAGTGGCCGATTAGAAGCTGCGGCGATCTGACCTTGATGCCAAATTGCTCCTTCAACAGCTTCAACACCGGCTTCCACGTCGCTTTGCGGCCCCGCCGGTCTATTAGTTGGTCAATTTCACGACGATACCTCGAAGCGCAGAGCGGACAGGTGGGCACCGGATCTGCGTCGATTTTGAATTTTTCAGCAACAAAGCCACCGAGCAGCGCTTTCAGTTTTTTCAGCGCCCTTTCGTGAAGGGCGGCCAGCTTATAAACAGCCCGACCGGATTTCTCCGATATCTCCCGGTAGCTCTGCCCCATGTAATAAAATCGAGTAATAAACTCCTTCTCTTCCCGGTTCAGGTGTTCGAGAGCCGCGGCGACTTTTTGCCGTATCAATGCCGTTACGGGCTGTTCCCTGCCCGGCGCCGCCGTCTTCTGCACCCCAACGGCCTCCGAATCTATATCCCCCGCAGATTTAATTTCATCGTCCCCCCAGCCGACGCCTGCCGGACTGCCGGCGTCCGGGTCAAAGCCGATATCGACAATCCAGTTTTGGTATGTTAAGCGGCCTTTTGACATTGTCGTTCTCCTCGATCCCTGTTTTTGCTCGAAAATACGTCTGCTCCTTGCACCTGTCTACCACATGGTCGTCATATCACAAGGCGTTTACAGGCGGGGGGAACAGTCACACGCATCGCCGCGTCCTGGCCGCCGATGGCGTACGTCGGATCACCGGGTATCACATTTTTTCTTTTCCAAGGCTGGTTTTCCCATTATTTTCTGTCGAAAAGAGTATTACGGAAAGTGTTATAACCGAGTAACTGAGGTAGTTCTGCAGCAAAACCCATACGAACGCATACCCGTTTATTCCCCAACGGATTCTCCGACGGACCCCCTTCAAGGGTTCAAGGAACGCACGGGCAACATCCGCTTTCGCCGGTCCAGACTGACCTGGCTGTCTCTGCTTTTTGTCCTCATTATATATCCCGGTATTTCTGTTTTGTTCGTCGAGGACCCTTCCGCGATGTTCCGGAATATGAACCAGGGCGTGCTGATGGTACTGCTGGTTTCCACCATCGTCATGCAGTGGCTGTTTTTCATACTTATCTACCTGGCCATTTTCCGGGAGGAGACCGGCCTCTCCGGCCTGGGGTTCAAGCGAATTCGCGGTCTTGATTTTCTCTGGGCGATCGCTTTCTTGCTGGCCGCCAACCTGATTCTGTCCGGCCTGGCATGGCTGCTGGCCCAGGTAGGTCTGCCCATGCCGGGAGAAATAGCTCTGCTGATACCGACTGAAACCGAGGGCAAAATCGTCTGGGTGCTGGTCTCGTTTACAGCGGGGTTTTGCGAAGAGTCGATGTTTCGGGGTTACCTCATGACTCGCTTGCGGTTGGTCGGCAAAATGCAGAGCTGGCTCATTCCTGTCATCCTGTCGGCGGTGGCGTTTGGCGCCTGCCATGCCTATCAGGGTTTGCCCGGATTCATCGTTCTCAGCGTTTACGGGGCCATGTTCGGACTATTGTATGTTCGTAGCGGCTCCATCTGGCCCTGTATAATCGCTCACTTTTTGCAGGATTTCAGCGCCCTTTTCATCCCCCGGTAGACCGGCACATCCGCTATTTCAGAAACAGCATTTTCTTCGTCCCGGACTGCGTTGGAGTTTCCAGACGGTAGAAATAGACTCCGCTGGCTACTGCGGAACCGCCGGCATCCGTGCCATTCCAGGTAGCTGCATGCGAGCCGGCCTCAAAGACGCCGTCTGCCAGCGTCAGCACCCTCCTTCCGAGAACATTGAAGACGGTCAGTGTCAAAGACGTTTTGTGAGGTATATCAAAGGTTATTCTTGTCGAAGGGTTGAACGGGTTGGGGCAGTTCTGCCTGAGCGCGAAGGCATGCGGCAAGGTCTCGGCCGGGTCTTCATTGACACCGGTCGGCAGGTATAACCTGTTTCCGGCATATACGTTCAGACCATTGGCGCGACAGTCCACCCAGGCGAACCAGGCCAGGCCCCGATAGGCGCACACGGCCGGGGACTGCATTATCTCCGGGGCAACCGGAGAAACGGGCTGGTTTTCACCGAGCCTGTTCAGGACATTATCATAGATTTGGTACATGACGCGGCGCGACTGGCCATCGACCCACACGGCACTGCTGTAGCCGCTGTTATCGACAGAGAGGGCGGGGTCCGAAGGAATTGACGTGGGATTATCTGTAACCGCAAGAGGCGCCTGCAGGACCTGGCCGTCCCGGTCAATCACTGTGAAGAAAAGGCCGACGACGCCGTTGGTGCCCGTCCAGAGCAGGTGCAAGTTTCCACCTGGTTCCACAGCCGCCGCGATATCATCAATCGTGACGCCGGAAAGGGTGGATGTCCATGCAAACGAACCCAGAATCTGCCCGTCGCTGGAGAACCGTTTGCCTTTGACCGTCGGCGACGCACCACCCCTGTCGAGCCAGACGGCCAGAAACTCGCCCATGGCATTCAGGCCCAGATGGAGGTCAATATTGTACCCATCGGACTCGCCATCCGATATCAGGAACTCGTCACCTAAGAGCGATCCGGCCACGGTAAGCCACCGGCCATACACCTGAGGGCTGCCCTGGCGGCAGTCGACCCAGGCTACCATACCCCGACCGCCTGCCTCCACGGCCGCAACGGGATTGTATTTGATGGCTGCCTCGGCAGGGTCCGAGATGATGAATTCACTACCGGTAAACGAGCCACCGACACTGCTGAAACGCCCGTAGATCCTTTGTCCCGATACACCGGCCACGGCCCGGCCATCCACCCAGACCACCAGGGCTTTGTCGCCGGCGCGAGCGACAGCCGGCTCACTTTGCAGGGCGAATCCATCGTCTGCGTTGACGCGCACATTCCCGTCCGGCATCTGGCCATTGTTGGCCACCACCTGAAGATAGATATCACCGGCATCGCGGCGCTGGTCGACGAATACCACCATGTTCCACCAGTCGCTCGTGGCGGCTATGGCCGGGTCGGTCGAGGGCGCACCCAGGCTGTCGTCATTGAGTTTCTGTTCGCCGGTCAGGCCACCGGCCAGGGTACTGTCGGTGAGCGCAAAATGAATATCGGCGTCTTCGTCCTGATATTCGGTCCATCCCAGCCCCACATGAATGTCCCGGCTGTACGCAATTGCGGGCCACCACCGCCGTCCGGTAACAGCGTCATTGATTCAGACGGGAGGCCCCACCAACTCGGCGTTTTCACCGAATCTTTGAGCCAGAATCTCGTTCTTCCAGCCGAGCGCGGCCCAGGAGGCCGCAAACCTGCGACCGGGCGAGACGGCCAGGTCAAGGTCCCAGCATATGGTCCCGATATCGGCGTGGTAGATGGGCTCGTTGCCCCCCAACATCCCCAGCGTCAAATCAAAACGCTGTCTGTACGGCTCTTGCCCGATACGTCTGTCTATCCATCCGACAAGAAACTTGTCCGCAGCAGAAAACACCGCTACGGGAGCATACTGGTCGGCGAGGTTGGCCGGAGGCGGCACGATGATTTGCTCCGGGCCGAAAGGCACGCCACCGCCGTTGTAAGGCCGCAGGAATATGTCGGCCCGTCGGTGCCGATAATCCTCCCAGGTGACAATAAAACCGCTGGCCGGGTTGAGCGCCACCGACGGCACCCAGTGATCGACGGCGCCGCCGTCCGTGTTTACCGTTATCTGGGGCAGGAAGACGCCACCGTCGGCGCTATACATCTTCAGTTCGATTGTAGATCCCATGACAGAGTAGTTCTCCCAGACCACCACAATTCGGCCGTTGGGGTACACTGCAAAATCATACGGTCCGGCATAGGCGTCCGGATCAGTATTATTGACAAGGAATTTGTGTGTCGGCGGGACGTGATAATCTTCGAAGACACTGCCATACACCAGCCCTTGCGTTCGATCACGGTAAAACAGGAAGGTCCGACCGGCTGTATCACATGCCAGCAAGGGGTCGACATAGTCGGCACCCGTCGTCGAAGACGCTACGAGTCGGTTCTCACCCTGAGGGACTCCCGCCGAATCAAGAATCTGCATAAAAATGGCCGTCTTTCCCTCGCGCCCGTCCTCCCAGACCGTCAGCCAGTCGCCGCAGGTCTGGGACAAAATCGCGCAGTGAGTCTGATAAAACCTGGCCGGAGAGACCGACTCTGAGATTGGAATATCCGCGATGTCAGTGGCGGTAAAGCCGATTTGGTCCTTTGCTAAGGGCGTCGTATCCGGATTAACCGCCGGACGACTAGGCCCAAGCCTGTCGGCGTGAATCGCGGCTCGATCGAAGCCGAAAGCCGCCGCCGGACCCATAAGGACGACCAATAAAAAAACCCACGGCCGTGCCAACTTCCTTTTCCCGGTTACGATGGTCATCATGGTGACCATTGATGCAAATCAAGTGCCCTCATACGGATAAAGTAGGTTGCCGACGGCGTTTTCCTCAACTTCCCCGGCAGCAGTCAACTCACTACAATTGGGGAGGTTACCAGTAATCTTCGAGCCGCAACTGCTTTCGGCTCTACGGACTCCGGGGTCATGTTTGGACTGGACTGCAACAGGATTCATAGAGTATACCGAGTTGAGACATTAACTCGGCTGGCTCTTCCGGTCAGGATACCAGGAGCGTGATTAAGAAGACCGTTGGCAGAAACCATATGGCGCTAAGAACGTAATAATAACTGTGGTAATGTATGTTAGCCGGGGCGTGTTTTTTTAAACGAGCCGATTGAGAAAGAAATGGACTTTTGCATTCATAATTACTATTTAGAGGCCGAGGGCCAAGACAGCCCTTTAAAAGCTCCATTGGGCGAGGCCGATGGAGTGTCGACCGACGAGAACCCGTGGGACACCGACCAGACCTGTTGTGCCGGGTAATCTGAGGATATCCGTATGATGACCGCCGTCAGAAAAACCGCCATTTTTGCATGCCTCGGTCTCGTGCTGTCGCACCTCGGGTCCCCGGCGAGCGCCCAGACGCCCGTACCGCCCGACGAAGTTCTTGAATCCCGGTCGGACAAGAAAGCACCCGAAGTCGACAAGCATATCAAAGCGATCGCCGACGACTACGGTGAACTGCTCGAGGAACTCGCTTTTCTCTCGCGCGACTATGGCGAGTTTTTTAGGGACTACCAGACTACCGAGGCCTCAAAGAATGCCAAGGCGCTTATTCGCTTTAACAAGAAAATTATCCAGGGGGCTTATTTCGGCAGCCTGGCCCAGCTGACGGCTGACCTCCAAAAACTGGCCGAAAGCCTGGCTAATCAGGAGCAGACGCTTCGTCATGAAAGGGAAGACAGGCGCGTCTATGCGACAGTACGGACGCTGCGGCAGGAATTGGAGATATTCCACGAGTTGCTTCTGCAGGACGTTGAGAATCGCCTGCGCGACCGGGAGGTAGAGCTGCAGAAAATTCAGCATTACCTCGACGAGTGGGTTAAATCGGAGGATGGGATAGAGATCAGATCAGGCCTGCTCCGTGATGAAGAATCGAATCAGAAAAAAATCCAGGTCATCGTCGCGGAATTGCCGGACGAGGAGGAACTGGCGGAAATAACGGATTGGGACCTCGGCACCGCCTATATTCCCGAACCCGTATCCCTGCCAGAGCTGCTACTAGATACCACCTTTTTCCCCGAGGCGGCTCCGGCGCCGGTCATCGTCGAGGTCTCGCCCGACCGTGACCTTATTTACATGCGCAAAGGCGGCAAGGCTGCTCTGGCGAAGGAGTTTACCGGAAGTTCATCAGATATCCCGCGGGAACTGCCGGTGTACGTGAATAGTCCTATCGGAAATGTGAGTATCTCCGGATGGGCCGGGAGCAGTGTGACGGCCCGCCTTGAGGTAGATATCTCGGCCGAGTCGAAACAGGCCGCCCGGGACCTGGCCGGAAGTATGAGCCTCGAGATATATGAGAGATCGGACGGCCTGCACGTAGAACCGCGCATCCCCCGTCTGGCCGACCCTAAAACCAAGATTCTTTCCAGCACTCTGAGCATCAGAACTCCTGCCGCAAACAAGCTCATTTGCAGGAGTTCGTTTGGCGCACTCCAGATATCGGGCCTGCAAAACGACCTCGAAGTCACCAGCAACAACTCCTCGATTACCGCCGTTGATATTGCCGGCCATGTTGAAATCCACAGCGATATCGGCGGCGTGGTGCTCTCCGGGATAAAAGGCGGGTCGAAGGTCAAGTGCGCCCTGGGGTCGATAACGATTACAGGATGCGATGGCGACCTCGAACTGGAGAGCTCCCTGTCCCCGATATCTATATTCCGATCAACCGGCGAAGCCCGCGTCAATAATTCCGGCGAAGTAAAGGTCCATGACCATGTGGGCGCAATTTTCATCAAGAATGGCAATGGACAGGTGGAGGTGAAGAAGCTTCGAGGAAATCTGGAGGTCCGAAATTCATATAAACCCATCCTCGTCGAACAGATTACCGGTGATATCATCGCCGAAAACAGCAATTCTACGATCGATGTTCGGTACATCGACGGCGGGATAGTAGCCGATAACAGGTTCGGGAGTATTGTGGCCGCGGTGTTGCGGGGACCTCTCAAACTCACGAATCATAATGGCGATATCACGGTTACGCTGGACAAGCAGTTGCAGGGCGAGTCCTTCATAAGCACCTCGTGGGGCAATGTCAACCTAGCGCTCTCGGATAAATCGAACCTGACCCTTACCGCCGAGACGCTCGGCGGAAATATCAAGAGTTCTGTACCGGTCTCAGTTATCGAAAACGGCCGACTTAAGACCGCCGAACTCGCTTTTGGCCGGGCCACGAACTCCCTGAGTATCTCCGGTGACAATGCCGTCATCAACATCAATAAGGCCCCCTGATCCGGAAGGGGCCGATCCTTCGGGCAACATCTATAACCGGCGTGAGAAGACCGTGACGGGGTCTTTTGGTGTCGGCGCTATTAAGTGACGGGGCTGGCCTTCTCGCGAAGGCTTTCAAGCTGACGCCTGATTCTATTCTCTATGTCAATGATGTAAGTGTCGTCGTGATAGACGGTGGTTTTATACTGTGAAAGGTTCTTGAGCTCTTCCATTACGGCACCAATCGTGTTGACGCCGCTGATAATGACGTCCATAGCCATGGCCACGGAGCCGTTCTTGTCATTGATTTCCCCACTCTTGATGCCAACTTCCACCAGCTGGGCTCTTCCCAGAATGGTGGCCGCAGCATTGTTGATATAGTGGTTGAAAGTTGCCGAGATTGTGCGGACGGTCTCCAGGGCCGCTTTTTCCAATTTCGTGCGCGTCATTTCCTGCTGCATTTCCTGTTTCTCCAGCAGCAGGTTTTCCACGGCCGCGTAGTGGCCGTATATCAGGCGGTTAGCCTCAATCAGGATGTCACTCGGCGATCCGATATCGATCTCAAGGAAGCGGGCTTCTTCGACGGTCATGCTCAGCAGGCTTTCTTCGATCTTCTTCATTGCGGGCAGCCCGATACCCAGGCTGTCGCATAGACTCTTCTTGACTTCAGGGTCGATCGCCAGGTGGTTTGCGATATCGGCAATTCGAAACCTGGAGATTGTTTTCGACAGAGCCACAATCTGAATAAGACGCACCTCGTGGTCAGCGCTCTGCGCGGTAAATCCGGTGTGGTGGTGCCCGACCGCTTCGGACAGAATCGACGGCAGGTGCCATTGCTCGAGTAGAAACTGGCCTACTTTGGCGTGGTTGGTGCCCCAGGTTTGCTCCTCAAGCTCCCACAGTTTTTCTCCCGAGACAACTTGTTTCCACAGACGCTCAAACTTGTCGGGAAAAGACTTCTCCAAAACCAGTATGCCGATATCGTGCAGCAGGCCGGCAATGAAAGCCTCCTCGGGATGGGGGTAGCCGGCTTCCCGGGCAATCAGGCGGGCCCCAATAGCGACCTCCAGCGAATGACGCCAGAATCTTATGCGGTCGACCGTCGACTGCCACCTGCCGGTGATGTCGTAAATCGATGTGGATAATGCCAGAGCCGAAACCGCCCGCATACCGAGGGTGACCACGGCCTGCGTCAGCGTAGTGATCTCGCTACGGGCACCATAAAAGGGCGAGTTCACAATCCGAAGCACCTTGGCGGTCAGGGCCGGATCATGCATGATGATCTCGGCCAGGTCGTGGGCTGAAGACCGGTCATCCTTGGTTACCCGGACGACCTCGGCCAGCGTCTGGGGCAGCGAAGACAACTCTTGATGGTCTTCGAGTATCTTCTTATAAATATCTGAGTTCATATCCCTTTTAAGATAATATCGGCGGTAATTGCGACAAATTGAGGGAATAAATCGGATGACACCCGTTATCAGCCGTGTCCCAACCGGGACCGTAAGCGCTTTATCCGATTATCGAGTTGCCGCCGTCGGCTGTCAGTCAGGTCGGGACTACTCCTGGCGGCACGGGCATGTTGCAGGGCCGTCTTGAAATCCTTCAGCCGGTGTTCAAAGTACTTGGAAAGTTCCAGGTTGGCCAGGTACCCTTCCCGGGAATCATTCTGCGCCAGCCCGGACCAAATATCCAGAGCCTTTTGTGTCTCCCCGGTTCTCTTTAAGGCCACCGAATGATACCAAAGAATGTCCTCGGCCAGCGCGGCTTCACTGTCCTGATTCATCCGCTGGTACAATTCCACGACCTTGGCGGTTTTCCGCCGCCGACCGTACACCCGGGACAGGGAATGAAGGTCATCGGTGTGCGTCAGCGTTCTGCCTTCATGGCGATATATCTCGGCTATACGGCCGGCCAGAAAGTACATGGATATGATGTCGAGCCGGTTATGTTCCAGCACACCCGCCAGGCCATTGGCGTTTCGTTCCGACAGCCATTCGAAATAAACCGACGGTATCAGGTACCCCGGGATATCGTCCTGGCGAAAAAAACCGAGAAGTTCTCTCTCGATATTGGTCAGCGTGCAGTCGGCCAGCCGCCGGCGAAACAGGCGCCGCGCCGGGTGCAGCAAATCGATATGTCGGTCATAGGCGATCTCTCGGGCTACACGGTTGATAATCATCCGGTCGCGCATCAGGGGCAGATCGAAGGCCGCACCGTTATAGGTCACCAGTGATCTGTCAGCCGAGAATTCCTCGAGCAGAGCCTCCAGCATGGCGGTTTCATCGGAGTAGTCGGGAATAAGATACTGCCTTACCTCGAAACCGGTGGAAACCACCAAACCGCAGCCAATCAGGAAGGCCACGGCACCGGCTCCGCCCAGACCTGTCGTCTCAGTGTCGACAAAGAGGAGTCCGGACGGACTAACGGTCGCCGAAATTTCTTCTACGCTAAACGCGGACATTGGCCAACTCGACTCGCCGGCGACATCCGCCAGAGCCGTATCGCCGTGAACATAAGTAAACGGATAGGTTTTCCTCACCACACAGAAGGAACCGGCGAAGTTCGTGAGAATTCTCCCGCCAAGCTCCTCGGCCAAGCGTGAGTACGCCTCGGGCGGCCGCGACTGCGTTTCGTTCTTGCCGGAAGGGACGATGTGACCGCGGTGTCGACTCAGCCGGTCTTTGAGGGCGTCATTCTTCATTTTTCAAGGATTTGAGGGCGGACTGCATCTT
>JAOUEU010000207.1 GCA_029858555.1 Candidatus Zixiibacteriota bacterium | reverse complement strand
GGAAAGCGCCATGCGGCCCGTGTGCGGTAATATCATGGTCATTGATGACCTCGCCGACCGCCCGCATGACTGCGACCTGTTGCTCGACCAGAACTATTTCGCGGACAGAACCACCCGCTACGACGGACTGCTGCCGCAGACCTGCCGAGTGCTGCTCGGACCCGGGTTTGCCCTGTTGCGAACGGAGTTTCGCCAGGCCCGGGCACAGGCAGCCGTGCGCGACGGGACTGTGCGCCGGGTGCTGATTTTTATTTCCGGCGCCGACCCGACCAATGAAACCGCCAAGGTCCTCGGGGCGGTGCGGCATATCGGTCACCCCGATATACAGTACGATGTGGTTGTCGGCGGTTCCAACCGACACACGCGAGAACTCACAGAGCGATTTGGGGATGCGGCCAATATCGTTTTTCACCGTCAGGTCGACAACATGGCCCGGCTGATGGTCCTGGCCGACCTCGCTATCGGCGGTGGCGGAACCACTACCTGGGAACGGTGCTATCTGGGTCTGCCGACCCTGACCATGGTAATAGCCGACAACCAGGCCCGCATGACACGGGACCTGGCCGAATACGGAGCCGTGCGAAATCTCGGCCGTTGCGAAGATGTTACTCCCGATCGGATTACACGGGCTTTGGAAAAATTGCTGGCCGATCCCCCGGCGGTCAAAGCGATGAGCGAAAAAGCCCTGCGGCTCATGGGCAGCGTCGACGACAGCGGCGTAGACCTGGTCGTCGGAGCCATGCTCGGCAGGCTGCAGAATACGGCACAGGCCGAAAGGTAATGCTGATGGATTTGCGAAGTATCGAAGTAAGTGGTCGGATCGTGGGGCAGGATCAGCCCCCGTTTATCGTGGCGGAACTGTCCGGCAACCATAATCAGTCCCTGCAGACGGCCCTGGCAATGGTCGACGCCGCCGCTGACGCCGGGGTTCACGCGGTCAAACTTCAGACTTATACCGCCGACACTATGACGCTGGACATCGACGGGGGAGAATTTCGTATTGACGACCCCGGCAGCTTGTGGTCGGGCTATTCTCTTTACAAGCTCTACGAGAAGGCCCACACACCCTGGGAATGGCATGAACCGATTTTCGAGCATTGCCGGAAGCGCAGCCTGGTCGCCTTCAGCACGCCCTTTGATGCTTCTGCGGTGGAGTTCCTCGAAAAGCTGGATGTGCCGGCCTTCAAGATAGCCTCGTTCGAGAATATCGACCTGCCGTTAATTCGCAGAGCCGCCCGCACCGGCAAACCGGTCATCATCTCGACGGGTATGGCCTCGCTGGCCGAACTCGACGAGGCCGTGCGCACGGTCAGGCAGACCGGCAACGACAATATCATACTCCTGAAATGCACCAGCAGCTACCCGGCAGCACCCGAAGCTGCCAACCTGGTGACCATCCCGCACATGCGCCGGCTCTTCAACGTCCAGGTGGGTCTGTCGGATCACTCTCCCGGTATCGGGGCCGCCGTGGCCGCCGTGGTGTTGGGCGCTTCAATTATCGAGAAACACTTTGTACTGGCCCGCGCGGACGGCGGCGTGGACGCGGCTTTCTCGCTCGAACCGGCGGAGATGCGGTCCCTCGTGGTGGAGACCGAACGCGCCTGGCGGGCGCTTGGCAAGGTCTCTTACGAGGCGACGACTAAGGAACGAGCATCCCTGAAACACCGCCGGTCTTTGTACCTGGTGAGGGATGTGAAGGCGGGGGAAGCGCTGAGCAATGAAAATATCCGGTCGATCAGGCCGGGCCTGGGCCTGCCGCCGAAATTCTACGAACGCGTCCTCGGCAAACGTATCAAGCGGGACGCCCCGAAGGGCACACCCCTGAGCTGGGACTTGCTGGAGTAGAATATGTCGACGACCAAAACCGGTCAGTCCATGCGATTCCTGAAGGTGCAGCCCGAGCACCTCGAGATGCTTATGAACTGGCGCACCAGGCCGGAAGTGACCAGGTATATGTTTACCGACATCGAGGCCGATATGGAGAGTCAACAGCAGTGGTTCGCCCGGACAGCCAGTGACGACTGTTTCCGCCACTGGGTGATCGAGTACCGGGGCGAGCCGATCGGTTGGCTGGCGCTGAACGACATCGACTGGGCTGAAAAGAAGGCCTTTACGGGTTTCTATATCGGCGAACCCGGGTACGGCATGGTTTCGTCGTTTGTGCTCGCATACCTGTACAACCACGCCTTCTCCCGGATGGGCCTCGAAAAACTCTATGCCGCGGTTATGGAAGGCAATGACAACATGATGAAATTTCACCGCCTGCACGGTTTCGTGCATGTCGAGAAGAAAGAGAAGCACATCGAAAAGTATGGCAGGCGTCACGACGTCGAGATCTTTGAATTGACGAAGGACAGCTGGTCGGCCCGCCGGCAGCGCTACGGCAAGTACGTGGCCGAGTTCCCGGACTGACAGATGGTGGGTCCTGCGGTAAATGACAACGGAGGTTGACTTGATGGATAACGGCGAGAAGTTGCGGCACGTCTTTGCGGAAGCCCTGGGAATCGAAAAAGACAGGGTGCTTGACACGCTTGAATATAACTCTATCCCGGAGTGGGACTCGGTGGCCCACATGTCACTGGTGGCCGCCCTTGACGAGACTTTCGATACTATGCTGGACACCGACGATGTGATTGATATGAGTTCTTTTGCCAGGGCGAGAGAAATAATGAAAAAATACGGAGTGGAATTTTAGGATGCTGACCGGAAAGTACGCTCTGGTGACCGGCGCTAACCGAGGCATCGGCAAGGCTGTCGTCGAGACTTTCGCCCGCCACGGAGCCAACATTATCGCCAACAGTCGTACTGTGCGGAGCCTTGACGAGACCTGCGCGCGGCTGAGTTCGGAGTACAAGGTCGGTGCTCATCCAGTCTATTTTGATGTTTCGGACCCGCAGCAGGTCAAGCAAGCCTTCCAGGAGATTGTGAAAATTTCGCGCCGCCTCGACGTGCTCGTCAACAACGCCGGCGTTCTCGACAACAACCTGCTGGGGATGATCAAGCCGGAACTCGTGCAGGAAGTATTCGGTGTCAATGCTTTCGGTACGATTTATGTAATGCAATACGCGGCCCGGCTTATGATTAAGATGCAACGCGGTTCCATCATCAATCTAAGTTCCATCGTGGGCCTTTTCGGCAATGCCGGGCAGGTGACTTACAGCGGCAGCAAGGCGGCCGTGATCGGCATCACGCGCTCGGCCGCCAAGGAACTGGCGTCGTACAACATCAGGGTGAATGCCATTGCCCCGGGATTTATCGACACCGATATGATCAAGTCTCTTGCACCTGAAAAATACGCAGAGCGCTTCGACTCGATTAAAATGAACCGCCTCGGCACGCCCGGCGACGTAGCCAACTGTGCCTTGTTCCTGGCCTCCGATCTTTCCGAGTACGTGACCGGCCAGGTGATAGGCGTGGACGGGGGCATGGTGATATGAAGTTCTTCGATGCTTTGGGGGCATTTGGTGAGAACATCGCTCTTATTGACCGGCTCGGGCAACACGTGACATATCGTCAGCTCGCCGCCGATGCCGGCCGGTTCGCCGACGCCGTTGGCGGCGGCTCCAGGCGGCTGGTTCTCATCATGTGCGCCAATAACGTCGAGTCGCTCGCGGGCTATCTGGGCACTCTCCGATCGGGCAACACGGCTCTCTTGCTCGCTGCCGATACCGACCGCGCGTTTCTGGACAACCTTATAGAATTGTATCGGCCGGACTACATATGGTCCGGTGCCGCCTCCGGCAGAAAGACTGCCTTCGTATACGGCGATTACGGTTTGCAGAGTCTGTCGGTCGAGCGAAAGGTCGCTATAAATCGGAACCTGGCGCTCCTGCTGTCGACTTCCGGCTCCACCGGCAGTCCCAAAATGGTTCGTCTGACCGGAATGAATCTCGAGGCCAACGCCGCCTCCATAGCGGAGTATCTTGGGCTGGGCGAAAGCGACCGGCCCATCACTTGTCTGCCGATGCATTATTCCTTTGGCCTGTCGGTGATCAACAGTCACCTGAAGATCGGGGCCACATTGATTTTGACCAACGACGCCATCGTGACACGCCCCTTCTGGGACTGCTTCAAGACACACCGGGCTACGTCGTTTTCAGGCGTACCCTACACATATGAAATGCTCCGGCGGCTGAAGTTCTTTGACATGGCCCTGCCCGATCTGAGGACCATGACCCAGGCCGGTGGTAAGCTTGCGCCGAAGTACGTCCTGGAGTTTGCCGAGTTCGCGCGCCGCCAGGGAGTCGACTTCTATGTTATGTACGGCCAGACCGAAGCCACCGCGCGCATGTCATATCTGCCTGTTGAAGACAACGTGTCCAAGTGCGACAGTATTGGCGTCGCCATCCCCGGCGGGGAGCTTTACCTGGTCGACGGATTTGGTCGCCCGATCAATCACCCCGGCGTTGACGGGGAACTCGTGTACCGCGGTTCCAACGTCATGATGGGATACGCCGAGAGTGAGAAGGACCTGGCCCGCGACGATGAACTCGACGGCGTGCTGCACACCGGTGACATCGCCCGTTTCGACGAGGACCGGTATTTCTACATAACCGGGCGCATGAAACGCTTCGTCAAGATTTACGGCAATCGTGTCAATCTCGACGAAATTGAGCAATATCTCAAAGCGCAGGGATTCGACTGTGTCTGTGGAGGCGCCGACGATCTGCTGGTAGTGGCGTTCACCGAGACCGGCCGTGGCGAGAAAATCAAAAACGCGGTTCTGACACGCTACGGTTTTCATCATTCCGTGGTGCGCGTGGCCGAGGTGGATGAGATTCCCAAGAACTCATCGGGCAAGATTCAATACGATCGGCTGCTCGAGGAGGTGCTGGCGTGAACGCTCTTGAGGGATTGTTCGCGCTGGGCCCTTACAGCCTGCGGGCGCCCGAGAAGCAGACCCTGCTGGTGGACCATCTCAACCGGCTGACGGCTCACCACCGTCGAGCGTGTGAAGCCTACGCCAGGATTTATCGCGCCTGGCCGAGAAGCGCGGCGACGATTACCCGGCTCGATCAATTCCCCTTCCTGCCCGTCAGGCTTTTCAGGGAGCTGGACCTCAAGAGCGTCGATGACGAGGACGTTATTAAGACGCTCACTTCTTCGGGGACCACCTCCGGCAAAGTATCGAGGATATTTCTGGACAAACAAACATCGCACCTCCAGACCAAAGCGCTGGCGGCCATTGTGATGGACTTCATCGGGAAAAAGCGGCGGCCCATGCTTATTATCGACTGTCCCGGTGTCATCAAAGAACGCCGGCTTTTTTCGGCCAGGGGCGCCGGAATCCTCGGCATGGCCAATTTCGGGCGGGACCACCTTTACGTTCTGGATGACGGCATGAACCTCCGGTGGCCCGAACTGAACGATTTCCTGAAACGGCATGACGGGGAAAAGCTCTTGTTGTTCGGCTTTACCTACATGGTTTGGCAGCATTTCTACCTTGAGTTGCGGCGCTCTCCAAGTCACGTTGACTTGAGCCGAGGTGTACTGGTTCATAGCGGCGGTTGGAAAAAGCTGTCCGAACAGGCGGTGGACAACGCTGCCTTCAAGGCTTCCCTTAAAGATGTCTGCGGGCTGGAGAAGGTGCACAACTTTTACGGCATGGTCGAGCAGACCGGCTCGGTTTTCATGGAGTGCGGGGCCGGGCACCTGCACGCTCCGATTTTCTCCGACGTCATTGTCCGCAACCCCTATGACTGGTCGCCGCTCGAATCGGGCCGGCGAGGTGTCGTGGAAGTGCTCTCCATCCTGCCCTACAGCTATCCGGGTCATGTGCTGTTGACGGAAGATGTGGGAGAGATTCTCGGTGAGGACGACT
>JAOUEU010000206.1 GCA_029858555.1 Candidatus Zixiibacteriota bacterium | reverse complement strand
GGATTGATATAAGCACCCTTGACGGCCACAAGTACGAAGGTCGATTTGTCGGAGTAGACCGCTTCACCAAAATAGGCTTCGTGCGGATTTCAGGGGTCGAGGAGCCCTTCACGCCGGTGAAGTTCAGGTCGGGCCGGGTCTTCAAGACCGGTTCCTGGCTGGCCCTTTACATGTTACTGCCCGAGTTCGTCAGTCCGCCGCTGGCCGCAGATGTCGGCATGCTTTCTTCGATAGTGGAATCTCCGGAGTATTTCCCCCTGACGGTGGGTTTTAACGCCCTGCAGATGAACTCAGTGCTGTACGACGAAAATCTCGAGCCAGTGGGGGCTCTGGGGACTTTACTTGACCCGTCGGCAGCCACGGCCGATCCGAGCGGCCTGCTGGAGTCATTCCAGCAATTCGGGATGCCCCTGCTGGGCGTCATCACCGGTGAACGTCTCAACAAGATTATCGCGGATCCGCCTCAGAAGGGGGAAATTGATCGAGGCTGGCTGGGAATCTCCCTGCAGGCGCTGACACCCGAGATGAGCGAATTCTGGAGTTTGAATGTTCCCGGGGGAATTATCATCAATGATATCGTGGCTAACTCCCCGGCCGCAAAAGCGGGACTGATAGTCGGAGATATCATCTTCGAAGTCAACGGTCAGCCGGTCGAAGTGGACAAGGAGGAAGAGATATCGATTTTCCAGCGGCTCATCGCCGAGATGGGACCGGGGGTGTCGGTGGAGGTGCTGCTGTTGAGGCCCGGCGACCAGACAACCGATACGCTGACGAAAGTGGTGACACTGGAGAAGGCGCCATTGGCGGCGACGGAAGCTGCCGAATATGAGATAGAATCTCTGGAAGTCAAGGTTCGGAACCTTGTTTTCGCCGACTATATGTTCTACCAGCTCGACCCCGACCAATTCGCCGGAGTGGCGGTATCGGAGTTAAAACCGGGCGGCCTGGCCGACATCGGCGGGCTTGAACTGGGTGATATCATTCAGAGAATCAACAACCTGGAAATCTCGTCTGTGGATGATGTGGAAAGTCTCCTGGAGCAGCTGCACGACGAGCAGCCTCAGGAAGTTATTTTCTTCGTCTGGAGGGATAACAAGACGCTGTTCGTCAACGTCAAGACAGACTGGCGGTAGTCGGTATTGCCGGGTATATCGGGAATCGGCGAAAAAATCCCATGAGGGCTTGCGTTGAGGCGATCATCAGTGTATAATATACAAGGTTGCACAATATTACCGACTACGAACCCGGCTGCGTACGGATGTCTGCGGTGGGCAGGTGTCTTCGGGGGGAATCCGGCCGTGTCGCGATGACGCAGAAGTTCTAACTTGTTTACTTCGTTTAGGTTATTTCCTCGAGTGAGTTTTTGTCGGAGAAGCTAAAGGTCAGGAGTGTTTTTTGAGCGAGCGGCACACCGTTTGCGCAAAAGCCAGATAGTATTTGTCGGCGCAGAGGCGCTTGGGACTACCGCTATGAAGACAGGATCTCGAATATAAATCGAAGGGATGAACCCTATGAGAGTGAAGGCAATTTATATATTTCTGGTCGGATCGTTGTTGTTTTTTACGGCCGGACCTTACGCCACGCCGGTTTTTTACCCGGGGGTCGTCTCGGTCGATACCGTGGAAGCCTTCCCCGGCGACCAATTTGCCGTCAAGGTGGGCCTGACGGGTAACGACGCCGACATCGCGGGGCTAACCATTCCGTTAAAGTACCCCAGCCCGTATTTGACGATTGATTCGGTCTCGTTTCTCGGGACTCTGAAACCGACCGATGTCAGTGGGGCGGCTTATATTGACGCCGAGAACCACACGGTCAAGATATCATACGTTCCGGGCATTAGTGCCGACATGCCTTTCTTTTCGGAGGCTTCCGGTCTGATTGCCAGAATATTCTTCAGGCTCGACAATAATGCGCTCCCGACCACGATTCCGATTGATTCTATCAACGTCGATTCGGTAATAGCCGGCACCGTCCATTACTGGCAGCGGATTGAGTTCAGCGATAACACCGGCGAGCAGTTCTACCTCCCGGATTACATTCCGGGGGCAGTCATCGTCGGGCAGTACACCGACGTAGACGAGGGTCTCGAGGCCGGACTGCCGAGCAGCTTTGCCCTGAACCAGAATTACCCGAACCCGTTTAATCCTGCCACAGTCATTGGCTTTGCCCTGCCCAGAGCGGGCCACGTCCGGCTGGAGGTATTCAATGTCCTGGGTCAGAAGGTGGCGACCCTGGTCGACCGCCGGATGGCCGCCGGGGCACACCAGGTCGAGTTCGACGGCGCCAAAATGCCCAGCGGGATATATTTCTATCGACTGAATCACGCCGAGGGGGCGGAAACCAAGAAAATGATTCTCATCAAATAAACTCATCGCGAATACCTGCCGATTATATCAGGGACAGCACCGAAACGGGCTGTTCCTGATTTTTTTTGATTTTGAAACATGGTTGAGGCGTTAGAGCAGAAAAGACAGGTAAAGATCGGTGACTACCTGATAACCGGGAAAATCGGTCAGGGCGGGATCGCCGAGATTTACAAGGGGAGACAGGAGTCTCTTAATCGCGATGTTGCCATAAAGATACTCTCCTCGCAGCTAACCAGCGAACCGGATATAGTCAAGCGTTTCGAACGGGAATCGATGGTAATCGCTCGGCTGTCGCACCCCAATATCGTACATGTCATCGACAAAGGGGTGGCCGGGGGGCGCTATTATTTCGTGATGGACTATGTCGACGGCACGTCTCTGCGGCAGGTCATTGACTCGCCGCAAATTCCGCTGAAGACCAAACTGGACATGATCGTTCAGGTCTGCAAGGCGCTGGATTACGCCCACAAGAACGGCGTTATCCACCGTGATATCAAACCGCCGAATGTCCTGATTGACCGGGAAGGCAACGCCCTGGTGGCCGATTTCGGTATTGCCCAGATGGTGTCCACGCCCGAGAGTGAAATGACTTCA
Source organism: Candidatus Zixiibacteriota bacterium (assembly GCA_029858555.1). Taxonomy (GTDB): domain Bacteria; phylum Zixibacteria; class MSB-5A5; order GN15; family FEB-12; genus DAOUUR01. The sequence continues at coordinate 2,866 of JAOUEU010000206.1, read as the reverse complement.
TCGGACGTGATCATGGGGACGCTGGCTTACATGTCCCCGGAGCAGAAGCAAAGCTCGACTAACGTGGACCAGACGACGGACATTTACGCCGTGGGCGTCATGCTGTACGAAATCCTGTTGAACAAAAAGCCCCTGGGACACTTCAAGCTGCCGTCGGAAGTTGACAAGACGATCAGCACCAAGTTTGACAATATAATTCTCAAGTGCCTCGCCCAGGAGGCCAAGGACCGCTACCAGACGGCAGTAGAACTCAAGGACGCCATTCTGGAGGCTCTGGGCGAGGACCAGAACGGCGCCGCCAAGAGTGACTTTTCCGTGTCGGGCACCGACTCATTCCAGGGCAAGTGCCGCTACCTGGATACAATCAAAGAGACGAGGTTCAGCTCCACGGTTCTGGTCGAAAACCGCGTCACCAAGAAACTGTTTGTTATCAAGAAACATCAGCATGGAGAAGCCGGCCGGAAGGAAGCCAGCATTCTCAAGTCGCTGAAGCATGAAAATATCATCAACATCCATGGCTCCGGCGGCGACAGGAAAACGACCGTAATTATCAGCGAATATGCGCCGGGGGGTTCGCTGGCGGACCGCATGGTTCGTCGGTATGACTGGGAGAAGGCCATGGGGATCATCCTGGCGGTGGCGTCCGGATTGGCGTTCGCCCACAAGAACAATATCGTCCACGGCAACCTGCGGCCGTCGAATATTCTCTTTGACGCCGAGGAGGCAGTCAAGATTTGCGATTTTGGCCTGACGGGGCATTACGACGCGGCCGGAAAGAAAAACTGGTATGCTGCGCCGGAGCGAAAGAGATCGAAGCAGGGCGACATCTATGCGCTAGGAGTGATATTACACCAGATGCTGACCAATCGTAATCCCAGTTACGATTCGGGAAGCAGCCTGATAATCGACGGTAGCATGAAGGCCACGGTATCGGAGGATATATGCCGCATGCTGTCCAAACTGCTGGCGATTCGAGCGGGTCTTCGCTACAAATCTTTTGACGAATTTCTGGCCGACTGGGACGATTTCGACCAGCGCCGCCGTGCCGCTGCGGCGCGGAAAATCGAGCCCGAGGCCCTGCCGGAGACAGACCGGGCCGCCATGCCTCTCTGGGCCTATGCCGTTGTTGCTCTTCTGATTATAGTCGGCGTGCTTGCGGGCATGTACTTCGGCGGCCTCTTCAACTAACCCGCCCACCGTTATCGATTCATCATTCCATTAACTCTTCTTCACAGCGGGCCATGACACCGTTCTTGCCTGCCGAGGGGGCGAAGGGTATTATGGTTCTATGAGACGGCTCTGGCTGCTGGTCGGTCTGCTCGCGGTGGTGGGCTGCGATGAGGCGGGAAAAGGCGTCAGTCCGGACCGGCGACCTCCGGTGACGCGCAAGGAATCACAGCCGGCCCTCACGATGGACCGGCAATATATCTATTACGTCAACGACGATACCGTAAACCCGGTCAACAGCGGCGTATATCGGGCGCGAGTGAACGCACCTGAGCGGGAGGCCGTTCTGTACGGCCGGGGGTGGCACTCGCCGACGGTGTCGCTCACCGGAGGCAGGCTGGCCTGCCTTGACTCCACGGGCAGCATATACTATTACAGTCCGGCCGATAAAAGTCTGTCGGGTTCGGCGATTACCGAGAGGTTCGCGTCCATCACGTTTGTCAACGACACGCTGCTGGTCGGCGAGCGGGCGGGCGGGCTTTCCCTGGTTAACGAGGTCCGGCGGACGGTCACTCTTTTTACGGCCGGCTGGGACGCTACCTGCCCGGCGGTCGACAAGTTTGTCTGCGTTGCACGGACCGAGAGCCACCTGTATCATTTAGTACAGTACGCAGACTTCAGCCCGGTCCCGGAAACGTTGCTGACCCTGTGGACGATGGCCGTGCCCCGGTGGCCGTCGATGGAAGGACATCTCAGGCGATTGGCCTTTACACTGCAGAGTTCGGATGGCATCGAAGTGCACACCGCCGCCGCCGGCGAGATCGGTTCCACCTTCATATGCAATACGTGGCACGTCAAGCCGTACATGATCGACTTCAACCTGTTGATTTTCGCCGGTCCGGACGGCCGTTTCTATCGGGCCGACTTCGACGGAGAAAGTATCTTCCCCTGGTGGCACGCAGTGCTGCCCGGTTGAAGCTCAGATCATTTTGAAGACAAAGCCAATCGCCAGAGTCTCCTTGAAACGACCTTTGTCGACAACCTCCTTGTCATAGAGCAGTTGCGTGTAGAGATTGACGGTGACGATCTTGGTGAGCGAGGCACTGACAATGTTCTCCCAGTTGACATCAATCGCCTTCCAGTCATCCTCGTACGGGGTTCCCTTCACCTGGTCGCTCTTCGAGAAGAAGAGGGCCTTGTAAAGGGTCAGCTTGCCAGTGTACTTGAGCTTGTCATTGAACGTAAAGGTAGCATCGGTCACCGATTCCAGACCGCCGTCAGTGAGGGTCGAGTCGGCGGTGTTGAGGTCTTCGTCGATAATGACGGTTTTGCGTATCTGCCGCAGAGCGAAACCCAGACGAGAGATGACGACATCCTTGTCTTTTTCATAGAACTGCCGCGCCAGACCGACGGACTCGGTCAGTTTGAGGGGCGAGAGGTAAATCTTCTTATTGGGATTTCGAGCATCGACGAACTGGCTCTCGAGTCTGAAGGCGAGGTAGGGGTCGGCGAACTTTCCGAGGGTAAAGCGGCCGACATTTTCCCAATCGATCAGATCGGTGGATTTTTTGGGTTTGCTCCAGTTTTTGGTTTCGGCGTCCTGGGTAAGTGTCTGGCCGAAGGACAGCCTCAGGGTCGATTTGAAGTCGAACTTAGGGCTCAGCGCCTTCTCGGCGGAGCCGTTGAGGTTTGACACCCA
>JAOUEU010000205.1 GCA_029858555.1 Candidatus Zixiibacteriota bacterium | reverse complement strand
GTCTGTCACTTGGCGCCGGTCTGGTTTACGAACTGGGCAGCACCAAGCTGGCTTTCGAGTATTCCTGGACGGAGACGGAAGTATTCGACGACAACCAGTATTTCACCGTCAGGGTGAATTTCTGAGATTTTCGTACTTCACTTCATCACGGAAGCCGGGTATCGCGAGATACCCGGCTTTCTTATTGGCCGAATGCGACCGGGCTTGCTGTGTAAACACTTGACAATTGCCCAACGCTGCCGCACAATAGGCTGTTAAAATTTGGACACGTAATTGATATGAATCTTAGGACGAAATATATCTCCGGCCCGGCGATTTACTGTGTGCTGTTGAGCATCCTGCTGGCGCTGTTTTTTGAGTTGTGGCGGCTGATTCTGCTGGTGCTGGTCGACGACTGGGCCTCGGAGATACCCACCGGCGTGGTGATGCAGTCGTTTGTGGTCGGCTGGCGGTTTGATTTTGCCATTGCGTCGTTCATTCTGATGCCCCTGGCGGTACTCGGCCTGTTGCCGTTTATCGACATCGCCCGCAATCGGCTGGTGCGGAAGATACATACCTGGCTGGCGGCGGTCATGGCGGCGGCGGTTTTCTTTCTGCACCTGGCCGACATCGAATTTTTCGATTTCTTCAACGTCCGCCTGAACGGCATGGCGCTACAGTGGGAAGACACGCCGGGCATGATGCTGTCGATGATTTGGGAGACCTACCCGGTCATCAGGTACCTGGTTCTGTACGCGGTGGTGCTGGCGGCCTTTGTGCTGGCAATGCGCCGGCTGCAGCGGAAAGTCCTTGACAGCCGGGAGATTTCGCCTTTCTGGGTAAATCTGTTCTTTCTGCCGGTGATACTGCTGGTTTTTTTCGTGGGGGCGCGGGGTCGCATCGAGGAGAAGACGCCGCTCCGGTGGGGTATCGCCTATTTTTCGGAATACGATTTCGCCAATCAACTGGCGCTGAACCCGACCTACACTTTTCTGCACGACGCCGTCTACGAGTCGGACAAGAAAGAGGACCTGCGGACGTTCGTGGAGGAGTTTGCGCGGCCCGATGCCGACCGGGTGGTGCGTGATCTTCTGGCTATTCCGGTTTCGGACAGCGGTGAGAGCGACAAGGTGTATCGGCGGGTGACGTTTGACCCGCCGCCGGAGGACCCGCCCAACGTGATTCTGATCGTAATGGAATCGTTCGGCGCCACGAAGGTGGATGTGCTGAATAACATCCACGGCGTGGAGCTGTCGCCGCATTTCGATTCGCTGGCCGGGGAAGGAATTCTCTTTTCGCGGATGTACTCCGAGGGCATGCATACTTATTCCGGCGTTTTTTCGACTCTTTTCGGATACCCGCATCTTCTGGGCAAGCTTCTGATGAAACAGGTAAGGGGTGAATTTCACCTGTGGGGGCTGCCCGCCATCTTCCGCGAACATGACTACCAGACGATGTTTTTCCTGACGCACGATCCGCATTTCGACAACACGCAGGGCTTCATGATGTCGAACGGTTTCAAGCGCGTGATCTCGTCGCTGGATTATGACGCCGAGCAGCGGTTGTCCACCTGGGGGGTGCCCGATCACGTGATGTTCGACCGGGTCCTCGAAGAGACCCATCGCTTGCAGGGCGGCCGGTTTTTCATGACCCTGCTCACGGCCTCCAACCACGGGCCGTGGATTGTGCCCGAGGTTCCTTTCGGACGTGTGCCGCCCGGGACCAAGGACGAAGTGATTTTGAATGCGTTCAAATATTCAGACTGGGCGCTGGGCCGCTTTGTGCGGCAGGTGCAAGCCGATCCGGCCTTTGACAATACGTTGATATTCATCACATCCGATAACGGTGCGGGGGGCAGCCACCGAATCGATATGGACCTTAGCTACTTTCACATGCCGCTGCTGATTCTGGACACTCGGGACCGGCTGCCCAGGGGTGAGATAATTGCGGAGCGGGCCAGTCAGATGGACATACTCCCGACCGTCCTGGGGCTGGTGCGACTTGATTATGATGATTATTCCTTCGGGCGTGATCTGCTGGACACGTCCAGCAGGGTGACGCCTTTTGTCTACCTTTCGGAGTGGTATCGAATCGGCTACATTGAGAACGATTATTACTTTGTAGCCCGTATGCGCGGGCGAGGCCCCAAATCACTCTACCACCTGCCGGACATCGCAGTCGATCTAGCCGACTCCCTGCCGGAGCTTCTCAGCGACTACGAGGCGAAGGCCCTCGCCATTTTCCAGGTGGGCTATTATGATCTGTTTAAACCGCTGGTTGGCCGGGATTCCAGCCACTTCACCAGCGCCGCCCGGCAGTAACCAGTTGCCGTCCGACCATTAGTTCTTCAGTACGATACGGTAACGCGCCCGGTTCTCCTTGAGCTTGCGAATGGCCTCGTTAACCTGTTCCATCGGCGTTACTTCGGTCTGAGGGGCGATATGATGCCGGGCCGCGAAGCCGAGCATCTCCTTCATCATGGCTCTGCCGCCGATAACGCTGGCACAGACAGATAACTGCCCGAACAGCAGAGGGAAAGCCTGGAAAGCGATGGCGCTGTCGGGAACGCCGACAAAGCAAAGCTTGCCGTTGGGCCGCAGGGTGGCCAGGTAGGCGTCCCAGTTGAGGTCGCCGTGGATCGTGGAAATGATGAAGTCGAGACTGCCGGCCGCTTTCTGCAGCTCGGCCGGGTCCGCCGAGGGGATAAAGCGATGGGCGCCGAATTCGCGCGCTTCGGCCTCTTTATTGGGTGACGATGAAAAGGCGGTAACCTCGCAGCCAAAGGCATTGGCGAACTGCAGGGCCATGTGGCCCAGACCGCCGATACCGATGACACCGACTCTGTGCGATGGTTTGACGTCATAGTGACGCAGGGGAGAATAGACAGTGATGCCGCCGCAGAGCAGGGGGCCGGCGGCCTCGGAAGTGATGCTCTCCGGAATATCGTAGGCGAAGCGGCTGTCGACGATGATCGACCGGGCAAAACCGCCGAAGTTGCCCACGCACGTGTCCCGATGTTCCGGACACAGGTTTTCCATACCAGTGGTGCACATCTCGCAGTTCAGGCAGGCCCCGCACTGCCAGCCGATACCGACGCGCTGACCTTTTTCAAAGCCGGCGACTTTGCCGCCGACGGCCGTGATGGTGCCCACGATTTCGTGACCGGGGACCAACGGATAAGTACTCATGCCCCAGTCGTTGTCAATCAGATGCACGTCGCTGTAACATATACCGCAATGAGTGATGGCGACCTCGATATCCCAATCACCCAGTTTTTTGGATTCATACTGAAATGGTTCCAGCGGTTTTTTCTGCATCAGGGCGGCGTAACTGCTTATTTTCATACAATCCTCCATGGTTTTGGGCAACCGCGCTCGTGAGCGCCATGCAACCCGGCGGGGTCCGCCCGAATGTCGTTATTTGTTTTAAGGTAGTGGGTTGCGCCGAAGAGTGCCTGGCAAAATAAACAGAATAACAGGCCGGCAAACAAGGATATTTTGCGCCTGGTTTCAGGCGATTTTTCAGGCCTTCAGCCAAGTCGTTCCCCTTTTACGGCGCCTGTCCGCCGATACCGCGCAGCCTAAGCCTGACGGTCACGCTCATTTCCTGCTCAACTAACAACAATTTGGCAAATTTTGGGGCTTAAATACGATAAGTTTTGTCATTTTTTATTGACAAAGGGCAAATTCGGATTATATTGGTCGTGATATTAGGCTGATTTGCAGTCTGGGGGCTAGGATTCAGTACTCACCCAGTTACTGCGTGCTGGTACAGGGACAACACAGGGATGCCAAAGCGGGGCTTAAGTATAAGTGCAGATGACAAGTAGGCCACATACATATTACCAGCTCAGGACCTCCTCGGAGTATCGAGTTATGTCTTTCTTGAAAACTGAAAGGCGCGGCACCGGGGCCTGCGCGCGCCGGTAATCAATGTGGTTGGACATTAACTAAAGTGGCGGTTATTATGACCAGATTAGCGCGAGTTTTTCTTCTGACGGTGCTCTGCTTCACCGTAGCGACAATTTCGAGTTTTGCCAGCGACCTGATCGGCAGCGAACTCGGCAAGGACTACATCCACCCGTCCAGAACCGGCAAGGCCTTTGGTCCGGCCACAAGTCTGGCCGAAGGCGATCCTTACCATAACGGGATCACGCTGCTGTGTTCGCAGTGCCACGTGATGCATACCAGTCTCGAGCATCCTCACGAAGGGCAGACTTTGCCCGACCCGTTTGGACCATATCCCCAGCAATTCACGGCATCTCCGCAACTTCTGAAGGCCTCGGACCCGGTGGCCCTGTGCCTGGCCTGCCACGACAACGTCGGTGGGATTCCGGACGTGGTCGGGCCTGACGTCAATGGTTTGACTCAGCGGTCAGCGGGGCTCTTTGAGTTGCCCGGTGAGGACAACCCGCGCGGTCACAAGCTGGAGTACGGCCTTGACGAAAGCGCCGGTTTCGGGATGTGCATGCGCTGTCATTTCGGGGGAACCTTTGAGACGGCGGCGGTCTCGTGTATTGACTGCCACAACCCTCACGGCAACCTCCGCTCGCGCAACCTGCAGTGGGCGTCGGATCCGGGCGGAGAGCCGCAGTTCGGGCTAATCGTCAACCCGGCCGCTACCGGCATGGCCAAGTACGAGCAGGTCAACGTCGGCTATGGCACTACCAACAACGTCAGCCTGCGCGAGGTCACCAACATGTGCATCGACTGCCACCATGTTTTTTCGGGAGGAAGCTATATCGACCCGGATGGTGACGGTATCCACAGCCTGCACCCCACCTACGATTCCGAGCGCGGCAGCCTTAACTTCATCGGGCAGGGTGAGACGAAAGGCAGCACCGACCCGGCCCACTGGGAAGCCGGCACCGGCGCCGGGTTTGTGAATACCGCACGGTTGCGCTTTGTCAACAACGGTGCGACCGATTTCACGGCGACGCAGACTATCGACGCCTCCGTCAACGGCGTCTTCTGCCTGTCCTGTCACCGTGCTCATGGCGGCATGAATGCTTTTGCTCTGCAATGGGATCCCACGGATGTCGTCAACGGCGAAGGTTGCGATCAGTGCCACTACAAGACGGGAACCTGATCCCGTGATATAAGACGATTTCCGGGTCACCAATCCGGTAAGAATTTTTTCGGGCGGCGGGTTATTGAATCCGCCGTCTTTTTTGTGCAGGTGGTTCTGATTCAGAGGGCTATGGTAAGGCTCGCTATTCGAGGGCTACTGGCTCACCCGAAACGGCGACGCGATACCAGTGATCATCCTGCCAGAGCAAGGCCTCAAAACCGTTCAGGTCTTCGGCCGGGACATCTATCGCGATGACCTTGTCGCCGTATAGACTGAGCACCTGATCGTTCTCGGTATGGCCGACGACGATTTTGTCGACCCCGTAGAAGTCCAGGATGCTGTCGACATCGTCCGCCGTCGCCCGCGTGTAGCGGCCCCTGGAATCCTCTTCGAAGTAGCCGCGGTACCACAGGGGACCAAGGCTGCCGAACAGCAGTTGCGCGGTGTCGGCGAAGGCGTAGCGGGCCGAACTGATATCCAGGTAAGCGCGAACGGCCTCATTGAGGTCATTTAGATGCATGTTTTGATCGATGACGGATGGTGAAATGCCGCCGTGGACAAACACAACGTCATTTATTCGAATGGCGGTGTGCCTGGTGCGGAGCCAGCGGCCTAATTCGGTTTCCGGCCCGTAGAGGTCCTCATGCCGTATCCGCGTCTTCCTGACGATGCCGTTCAGGTACTTTTCATGGACGTAGCGATTATCGCCCCTGAGAACCATCAACTCGTGATTGCCCAACACAAAATGGAGGCGGCCGCCGTGCCGCCGTGCCTGCCGCTCCAGCCGG
>JAOUEU010000204.1 GCA_029858555.1 Candidatus Zixiibacteriota bacterium | reverse complement strand
CAGGATTCCACGGCCATTTCTGGATTTTCTGGCGCGGGCATCTTTGTGGGTGGCCAAACTTACCGGCCAGGGAAAAATCTCTTTCTATCCCGACCTGGTCAGGATGGTTGATTATGATTGGGCCTATTCGTCCCGCAAGGCGCGGGCGGAATTAGGGTACAAAAACCGTTCCATTCACACTTCCCTCAACGAACTGCTGGAAAACGACTTCACCGGCACTTACCTGAAGCCGCGGGAAGATGACTGACGCGGGTTTGTGAATTACATCAGCAGCGATTACGAAAAGGGGGGCTTTTCTCGACAGGGGTCATTTTTCTGGTGAGACTCTCGCCAGCGCAAGTTCTTCGATGACAATTGCCAATCCGACTCCCGACAAAAACATGAAATAGTCGAGCACATCGAACGTTTGACCAAAGATGGGAACGCCAAAAAACTGCAGCGTCTCCGTGATTGCGCCAATCCCAAAAACCAGGACACCCCTGAAGATCCTGCCGCGCATAATAGCATGCCGGGTAACACCGAGCACTAAGTACATGGAGAATGGCAGCAGGATATCGATTAGATAGCCATTGACAAAACCGGGGAATGGGCCGCTGTAGTTCGAGCCTGTCAAGAAATGAAGCAGGCCGACTGCTAAAGCGATGACGACGACAATGATCTTTCTCGCCGTAGGTATTTCATCCATTGACTGACTCCGCATTGTTTTTGTCCAGTCTTCACAGGCTGCAGCATTTGTGGTCTCCCGGTGGACAGATCGGGAATAATACCATTATCAGTTCAATCGCCAGATCTGGAAATTCAAGGCTGCGGCAAAACAAATCCAAAGCAGATACGGGAGCATCATGATTCCTGCGATTTTTCGGACGCGTAGAAACATTGCCGCCGTGATGGCAACCACGCACACCAGGATCACAAGGTCGACAAGGGCCAGCCCAATCCACTGACGTCCGAAAAACAGCCATGACCACAGTCCGTTGGCCGCAAGTTGTATCAGATAAAATCCCAGCGGGAGACCAACGGCCCTCCTGGATCGTTGGCGCCAGATCAACCAGGCGGAAAGGCTCATGGAAAGGTACAGTATACCCCACACCGGGCCGAACAGCCACCCCGGTGGCGTCCAGCTCGGCTTGGCAAGGTACGTGTACCATTCACCCGGCTCGAATTGAGAGGCAAAGGCGGCGACGCCGAAGGTTAAGACAAGCCAGAATGCTAATCCCAGTAGGTCTAATATTCGTTTACTTGCCATTCTCATATCCTTTAGAAACGATTATTCAGCCTCTGATACCAACAAAAACAGTCGGCGGATGCAGCCGCACCAGGTTCGATCTTCAGGCTTTGCTTCTACAGAAGTATCCCGGTTTTAAGTGTTCGATAGCATTTGTCAGATAAGACTATTGAGGGATTCTCAGATGGTCCAGGATACTCCGGCAGATAAATAATGTATCAGGGCAAAGGTGTAAACTTCGTCATTGTCTGCTCCACCCTCCAGAACTCTATAGCCCAGACGTAGGCGAAGTTTGTTAGAGGGATGACCGTAGACAGCCACCAGCACATCTTCAGCTCGTCCCTGCGGTGCTGCCAGGGCATCGCCTTCGATCAGTAACCCCAGCTTAGATGTGAAAGACCAATCCAGAGCGAAGTTGATCAACGGTACAAATCCAGTATTGGTCTTCTCAGACGACGTGTCCGCACTCTCGATCAGGATTGCGGCGTCCCGGACCTTTCCTGTAAAACCGATGCCTGCCGTAATGCGTTCTTTGTTGATCAAAGTGTAGTGGTAGGTCACACGGTAAGAATCGAACCGATAAAGTGAATTCAGGGGTACACCCGCAGCGAACCGTGCGCCGTTGAAATGAACCTCGCGATCTACCGTACCGGATGATTCGAACTGCAAAGGCGCATAGAGAAAAGACAACCGGTGCCGATCGCCCAGATCGACAGCGAGTCGCACACGAACGAACTCCGTGTTTTCGGCGTCCAGGTCCCGAGAGAGAGATATGTTCGTTCCGGTATTTCCGGGGATGCGCACATCGTTATAGCCGCTGAATGCCAGGCCGCTTTCGATATCTATTGACCAGTCGGCATAAACGGCTTTTGTTACGAAGCTCAGTAGAAGAAGCGTCGCTATAAAACCAATACTTGCTTTTGCCACTACAAATCCTTTCAGGTAAGGCTGCGGCTATTTGAAGGCGGCAATCTTATCAACCTTCAGGCTGAATGGTCCAGCTTCCTTATCCGCCAACAGGAATCCCAATTGCTTGATATCACCGGCTTCCACGGGCTTGAAATCCGGCAGCGTTCTCCCACGATATGTCGCTACAAATGATGCGAATGGAAGGTCCAGCTCGATCCACGTGTTATCGACGGTCTCAAATTCATGCTTGTAGGCAACGCCGTCCAGGTTGCGATCCGTACGCAGCCTGAATTGGTAAATCCGTCCATCGCCCTTCACTCTGATTCGTATGCCTCGATAACCGCCGAGGTTAAAATCGGTCGGTTGGCTACGAAATGACGCAAAACCGCCATTGTTCTCTAATGATATCGAACCGGAAAACAGCAGGCAACTGTCCTCGGTCGGCGACGCCCATCCTTTCGATACACCACCCATTACATCGTCATTGACCGCCATCCAACGCCCGGCCTCTGATGAGTCGACAAATTCGAATAGTATCCGGGACGTATTTTCTTTCTCTGACACCTGCATGTCTCCTGAGAAGCAACTATCGGCAAATAACGAGGAGCCGATCAATATGCTCATATACAGTACTGTTATCCTCATCAACTTTATTTAACACCGTCAGTCACCCGATTGTTTCTTAAGCCGGCGACAGTTGAGCGATTGGTGGACTGATATCCTTAATCCCGTCTATCAAGTGCCAGGGTTGATTACGACGGATTGCCGATCGGGACGAAACGACCTGTGGTCCAGATACAACTGTGACAGGACCGTGTCCATTGACGTCGCAAGTCACGACGCCATACCCGCAGTTATCGCCGTGGCGACGGAAGTACATGTAATGCGCCCGGCTCTTCGGGCGCTGTAACCCCTTGATTTATAAGGAGGTCAGGAAATCGGGGCGATCCGGCCTGACGGTCAGTCGCCCTTAAAAATGACCGGAGGGTTCTTCATGTACATACTGTCGGCGGACCGCTGAGCCTTCCAGAGCGCCCGTCCTTCCAAATCAGAATAGTCAAAAATCGCCTCTTTGATTACCAGACTGTCATTTTCTATATCGTAAGTGGCACTTAACTTACCGCCGCTGGGACTACTATTAGGGTCACCATCACGCCATGTGTGGGATTCGAAGGACAAATGTTTTATGTCAAAACGCCCTCCCTTCCAGATTCCGTGTCCCGGAGGAAGCAACCCGCTCAGGACGCCTCGATGGGCTTCCTTGACCTTCAGTTCAATTGGAATATTGAATCTCTCACGCCAGATCCAATTAGCCTCATCGAAGTAGTTGCCCGTACCATAAATTCGAGAGCGCGTAGAAAGAATAACGTGTTCTCTGACCTGCAGCAATTCCGAGGACTCGAAGATAGTGTTCGTGGGTGCCGTAGAGGAAACATACAGCAGCCCGAACTCATCCGGTGAGACAGCGACACTGATAGCCTTGACGGCTTTGAATCGGTAGAATTCAGATGTGTCTCGCCGTGGCGGACAGGGCACCTCAAGAAAGAGGTCCAGGACCGCACATTCATTCCAATAGCCAACCGTATCCACCAGCCAGTTTCCCTGGTTGCTGCAATTGTAGTATGCTGGTATCGGCGTAGTCAGATTGGGAATAATGCTGTCAATCAGTTCTTGAATCGACGTAGCGGGCCGGCACTTAACCGGGGACTCCTGTGAGTGGGGAGAAGGACGTACGATTGTTGCCCAATTACGTGGTTGCTGACTGTGACAACTCGAGAATAAGACAACACACAGTATTACCATCACGCTTTTCATGATAAACTTACGCTGAGCAGAGTTTCCTCTTTCAATCCAGATATCCATAATCTCTCACCGCTGATGCACAAATGGAGGCGGGAATCTCCCAACACCGTGCTAAGATTCAATCAGCGCCTCTGACTGAATATTTTCCTGTCCATAGAGAATTTCCCCGGACCGGTAAGCAGCAGGGTCAGGTAGGGGATCAGAAAGAGCATAGCCAACTCCTGCTCGGCCCAGGGGTCGGCGCCATGAACAACGAACGCCGCGACCAACATGGTCAGTATCAGGGGTATGACTGCCAAACGAGTCAAAAAACCGAATATAATCGCCAGCGAGCAGAAAAACTCGGCAAAAACCGCCAATACCAGCGTCGTGGTACTGCCCAGACCGAGCGGGTCGGGAAACGATGCCGCTCTTTCCGCGAACCGTATGAGCTTGTCGCTGCCATGCCCGAGAAGCATCATAAAACCGATAAAAAAGCGCAAAAACAGAAGACCGAAATCACACGTGGTGCTTCGCTCATCGTCGCCGGTCGCCGCCAACCATCTGCCAAAATTTCCCGACATAACTCGTTCTGCCCTGTTCGGATAATCCTCCTCCCCCTTTATACACAACCAGCCGCCTTCGGGAAAGCTAAAATGTGCCCTCAGGCGCATTAGGCTGTATCTCGTGTGCGGATAACTTGCCTGCCGCATTCCGGTTGCATATCTTGTCGGCGAAGCAACACACAAACTCGTCATCAAAGGAGACCCGCATGCGCAAGCTTGTTCTGCTCGTCTGCATGGTGGTGGCGTGGCCGCTCATGGTTGGTCATACTGCCAAAGCCGGGGTCATCCCGTCCTGGGAAGCGCCGTCCGGCAAACTCGGTTTTTACCCGATTTCGAACGAGATTTCGCTGTATCAGAATTACGATGACTCCGGCGAGGACCGCGGGAAGACCCTGCAGGTAATTTCGATCAACTCGTTTAAGCTCTTCACGTCCTTCAACTTTGAATTCACCGGCGATTTCAACTACGATTTCACCCCGGGCCTCGACAACGACCATTATGTAGAATTGTCGCTTGTCAAACCGCTCACGCCGATGGTCAGCCTCAACGTCCAGAGAATCATATCCTCATTCGAGCCCGAATCGGTCAACCAGTTCGGGGTCCGGCTGACATTTTAGGTTTTCAGGGTAATTCCCGATGGCCTGTATCCGTGGCGGCCATGAATAAAATGTCCGGCTCAGAGTATACCGATTGGGCTGCCGACAGGCCTCCGGCAGGCTTGGTCGGGCAGTTGGGGTCGCGGCGATGGCGGACTCGCCTTGAAACCTTGCCGGCCGGAAAAACGTTATAAATGAGGCTGCTATTGATATGATGGAGCCGATATATTATATTGTAGTGGTTCTTTGACAAATAAGAGGCGACGCCTCTATCACTGGCCGCCACAAGCCGGCCTTCCGAATATGGGGGTGCACTGGCTTCGACGAGTCTAGTGGGGGGTTGTCAGCGTGCCGGGGTTGTCTGGGGCCCCGTTAACAAACCGGGCAAACCATCAAATGGCGAATCTAACTTTGCCATGGCTGCCTGATTAAGGTAGCCCGTTGTACTCGATCCCATGTCTTCAGGGTCGGGATACAGCGTCGTTAAAGGAGACTCGGCTTTCCGACGCCTTTAAGGGAAGCTTAAACACAAAGGCTGGCCCTGCCGGTGGCCTGTCGGCCGGCAGCTGTCGGGGCGAGAAATCATAGACTGACTACGCACGTAGAAGACGGCTTGACACTATTCTCGGACGGGGGTTCGATTCCCCCCACCTCCACTATGTTTTTCAGAATTCTACTTAAGATAATACTTGACAATATATTAACTACTTCCGATATTAGGTGTGAAAGAGCGTTGTGCCCAAATTGGGTCAACCTTGAGTACGAATATGGGAAGAGTT
>JAOUEU010000203.1 GCA_029858555.1 Candidatus Zixiibacteriota bacterium | reverse complement strand
CGCTCGCGGTTTGCATCCAATCTGGCCTTTGGAGCCTGCGCCATGCTGCTTTTTCAATTGTTCGTGAATATCGGTATGACCCTGGGTTTTATGCCGGTGACCGGTCTGGCCCTACCGTTTCTCAGCTACGGCGGCACCGCCCTGGTGCTGGCCTGGACGCTGGTGGGGCTGATTGTCCTGGTGGACTACCACTGGCAGGAGTACTGACGAACGCGTTCGGCCGGGCAGGCGGCTGATCTTTTCAAGAACAAATGATTGTTTTTCGGCAGGGTGGAATCTGTTATCTTTGGCACATGAATTCCGGCGGTGAGCATCAGCGGTCGCAGCATATCCTGCTTCTGTCGTTCGGCGCCTTGTGCGTCAGCTTTGCAGCCATCTTCGTCAAGCTGCTGGGAGGCGATGTAATGGGACCGACGGCGATCGGCTTCTGGCGCACACTTTTCGGGGCGGCGATCCTGTTTGGGTGGGCGGTGTCGAGAAGGAGCAAACTGGCGCCGGCCGGGCCGGTCCTCAAGTGGCTCGTAGTGGCCGGTTTCATATTCTTCCTTGACCTTTTTCTGTGGCACCGCTCGATAATCTACTCCGGAGCCGGGATGGCCACGATCCTGGCCAACACGCAAGTCTTCGCGACGGCGATTCTCAGTTTTTTCATCTTCAAGGAGAAGCTCGGCATCAAGTTCCTGGCCGCGGTATTAACGGCGGTCATAGGCGTGGTCCTTCTGGTGGGTGTCGGCAGTGATTTTGAGCTGACGGCGCTGTACCTGCGCGGGGTTGTGTTCGGTTTACTGACAGGTCTGGTCTATGCTCATTACCTGGTCACTATCAAGTTTGCCGGTCAGAGGCAGCAGTCGACCGATTTTATCGTGCTGATGGCATGGACGTCGCTGTTTTCGGCGCTGTTTTTGGGCGGCTCGGCAGCCATAGAGGGGGACCTGCTCTTGCCTCCCGACTGGTTGTCGCTGTTTATTCTTTTTTCGCTGGCGCTGGTGGCCCAGGCGCTGGGGTGGTGGGCAATCGCCACGTCCCTTTCCAAGATCGAGGCCTCGCGCAGTTCCTTGATTCTGCTGCTGCAACCGGTGCTGGCCACCGTCTGGGGCGTGCTGTTCTTCAGCGAGCACCTGACCTGGATGCAGCTGGCAGGGGCGGTGATGACTTTGGGGGCCATATATGTCGGTTCGATCAGGCGTACAGTGCCACCGGTGCCGGCGGAATAAGATCATCGCCGGCGTGCGCGGATCGGAAGCAATCTCAATCGGAAGAAAAAAGGCGGCCCGATATGAGCCGCCCCGAATATGTCGCAAAGGAATTCATCTCGTCAGTCGACGAGGACTTTTTCGAGCCTTTCGGCGATGTAATCGGCGCCCTCCTCGTCAAGGATGAGGGGCGGCGAGATGCGGATGGTATGGCCGTGGCTATCATTGGCCAGGATTCCCAGTTCAAGGAGCTTGCGGCAGTACTGCATGGCCTCACCGTTGAGCACCTCGATGCCGATAAACAGGCCACGCCCGCGCACTTCCTTGACATGAGTGGAGCGAGCCGCGATGGCATCGATTTTCTTCTTGAGATAGGCGCCGACGCGGGCGGCGTTCTCGGGAAGCTTTTCATTGATGATAACATCGATGGCGGCATTGGCCGCGACACAGGCGAGAGGGTAGCCACCGTAGGTCGAGCCGTCACGGCCGGCCTGGAAGGCCATGTCCATCAGGCGGGTGTTGGTGACGAAGACAGAAAGGGGCACCAGCCCGCCGGAGATGGCTTTGCCGAGAATAATGCCGTCGGGTATGACGTTTTCGTGCTGGAAACAGAACATTTTGCCGGTACGCCCCAGACCCACCTGGATTTCATCGAACATCAAAAGCAGGTCGCGATTATCAGCGAGTTCACGCAGGCCTTTCAGGAAGCCTTTGGGAGGAGTGTACATGCCGCCTTCGCCCTGCCCGGGTTCGACCAGGATGCCGCAGGTATTCGGAGTAATAGCTTTTTTTACGCCCTCAAGGTCGCCGTAGGCAACAGTAACAAAGCCGGGAGTAAGAGGGCCGAAACCTTCGCGGGACTTTTTTGAGTCGGAGAAGGACACGACGGTAATCATGCGGCCGTGGAAGTTATTGTGGAAGACGATAATTTCCTGCTTGCCGTCGGGTATTCCCTTGGCTTTGTAGCCGTAATAGCGCATCATCTTGATGGCGGTCTCGACGGACTCGACGCCGCCGTTCTTGGCCAGGACCTTGTTGCCGTTTTCGCCGAAGCGGGGAGCCATCTGCGGCACGAGGTTGGCCACTTTTTTCAAAAAGAGGCCGAAGGCGTCGGTGTAGACGACGTTCGAGATGACGCCGCCGTAATGCCCCTGGAGAGCATCGACGACGGCCTTGACGATAGCCGGATGGTGGTGACCCTGGTTGGCGGCGGAATAGGCGGCCAGGCAGTCGAGGTATTTCCTGCCGTCGATAGTATACAGCCAGACACCCTCAGTTTTGCGTACAACCAGTCCAAGCCGTTGGTAGTGGTCGGCGCCATAGGTGTGTTCGAAGTCAAGGATGTCGTGGTCAGAAATCCGGGAGAATCCATACTCGGTTTTGTTGACGGTGCCAGTCTTGGTCATAGCTTGCCTCACACAAAAAAAATTCAATCTCAGGTCGCTAAAGTATAATGGAAATTTAAAAAAACGCAAGGGGAGAGTTGGGTCTTTTTGTGCCCGTAACCGATTGGTGAACCGCCACTTACGCCCGTGGCCAGCGGCTTTATCGAGTCAGTTGTCGCACCTGACCGGCGCGGTACGAGCATTTGATCTCGGATCGCGTAGTGGTTGTCAAGGATGGGCCTACGCCTGGATCTGCTTCATGCGATTGGCCATGCGGGCATCGATTTCGAGCACGTTGGAAGTGGTCGCGCCGGTGGGTGATACGCTGGCGGAATAGAGGATAAAGTGCGCTTTGCCGTCAGGCGTGGCCAAGGATTTGCGCAGGGGGATGGGCGCGCCGATTTTGTGGTTGAGGAAGTCTATCTCGCTGACCAGTTCGTCGAAGCTGTTGAAAGTGAGTTCATGGCCGAAGGCGGCGCAGAGCCTGAGAATGATATCGACATTAGTCATACCCGTCACCGGCGAGCCAATGGGCTGAATAGCCTGGCGGGTGCCGCTCCAATTCGTCAGGTGGCCTTTATTCTCAAGATAACCGGCCAGCGGCAGGAAGACATCGGCCATCTGCACCGTATCGGTTTTGAACATGTCGGCGACAACGAGAAAATCGAGGTGATCGATGAAATGGTTGCAGGCCGGGTCCACGGCGGGGTTTTCGCCGAAAACCAGCGCAGCGCGGATCTTGTCCTCACGGATTTTGCGCGAGATGTTGAAACCGGATTCGCTGATGAGCTTGATCAGGTCGGTCTGCCAGACGGCGCCGACCTCTTTGAAAGCGGCATCGTTGAGAAGAGCATTGCCGGGAAGGAGACGGTTGTTGAAGCCGGCCAGTTGCATTCCCGTGAAATTGCACTGCCCGCTGGTGAGCACCAGCCCGGAGCCGTCACCATTAATTTTGCCCAGGAGCATCAACAGGGTAGCCAGAGCCTTGAGGTCATTGGTGGCGCGATCGATGCGACTGTCGAGATTGTAAAAGGCGACGATTTTCTTTTTCGGGTCGGAGAGGAGCCTGACGATTTCCTTAACTTTCTCGGGAGTAACACCGGTCACGGAGGCGCACTCGTCCCGGTCGTGCTTGGCAATCTCGGATTGGACCTGGTCGAAATTGACCGTGCCGTTCTTGATATGCTCGCGGTTGACCGCGTCACTGCGGAGCAATTCGCCCATAACACAGTTAAGGAAGGCGGTGGCGGTGCCGCGCCGGGGGTCGGCCCAGACGGTAGCGTACCGGGTGAGGTCAATCTGCGCCGAGTTGATCACGATGGCCTCGGCCCCCTGGCGCATGCGGCGTTTTAGCTGCCAGCCGAGGACGGGATTTTCGTAGCAGGGGTTGCCGCCAAGGACGATGTACAAGTCGGCGGCGGCGACATCGATTTCGATGACGGTGGCGGTCGTGGCGCCGAGCATCTCGTCGAGAGCCTGGTAGTCGGCGCCGCTGAGCTGCCCGTAGAAGGACATGAGATTGTTGGTGCCGACGGCGGCGCGGGCCATGCGGCCGGCGAGGTAAAGCTCTTCGTTGGTGAGTTTCGGCGAGGCGGCGACCAGAACCTGGTCGCGTCCGTGCTCGTCAAAGATTCGTTCCATGCCGGCTTTTACGGCGGCGAAAGCTTCGTCCCAGCTTACGGGGACCAGTTTGTCAGCCTTGCGAACCATGGGCCGGGTGAGGCGGGAGCCGTCAAGGTAGTGCTGACAGCCGAAGCGGCCCTTAACGCACAACTCGCCCCGGTTGGGACCGCGGTCCAGAGGGGCACCGGTGACGAAAAAGAGGTCCGGGGTTTTGGCATTGACGGTGATGTTGCAGCCCACCGAGCAGTAGTTGCAGACATTGAAGAACCCATCCATCTTCCAGGGGCCGACACGGCGGAAAGGCATCTTCTCGTTGAGAGCACCGGTGGGGCAGACGTCAATGCAGTTGCCGCAGGAAACACAGTTGGTCTGG
The DNA here is from genome assembly GCA_029858555.1 of Candidatus Zixiibacteriota bacterium. Lineage (GTDB taxonomy): Bacteria > Zixibacteria > MSB-5A5 > GN15 > FEB-12 > DAOUUR01. The sequence goes on along the minus strand of JAOUEU010000203.1, from coordinate 1,380 downwards.
TGGAGGGCTTTTTCCATGGCGGGTTTGACGATAGTCTTGAAACCGCGGTTGACGAACCCAAGAGCGGAGACGTTGAGAATCTCGGAACAGGTGGCGACGCAACGGCCGCAGCGAATGCACTTATTGGAGTCGATCTTGATGAATGGATGGCGGGTGTCGACTTTGAAGCGGCTGTAGGCGCCCGCGAAGCGTTTCTGGTCGACGCCGTATTCGGTACAGTAATCCTGGAGGGTGCAGCTCAGGGCGACATCGCAGCCGCATTCGGCGCAGCGGGCGGATTCGGCCAGGGCCTGCTCCCGGGTGTAGCCGGTCTCCACTTCTTTGAAGGAGCGGATACGTTCGGCGGCGCTCATTTCGGGCATGCGATGACGTTCGCTGCGGTCAATTTCCGCAAGATCATCAGCCGTGATTTTGTGGAAGTTGTCGCGGCGGCTTTCAAACCGGTTGACCATCGGCTCGGCGACGCCGGTCTTGATGTATTTATCGATGGCCCTGGCGGCCATGCGCCCGGCGGCAATGGCGTCGATAGCGTCGGCCGGACCGGTGACCACATCGCCGCCCGCAAAGACACCGGGCCGGTCGGTGTCGAAGGTGCCTTTTTTGGCCTCGATGGTTTTCCATCGGGTAACCTGAATCTTCTGGTCGGTATCGACGCCCTCAAGGTCGGGTTCCTGGCCGATGGCGGAGATAATCCAATCGGCTTCGAGCTTGAAGTCCGAGCCCTCGATTTTTACGGGCCGGCGGCGACCGCTTTCGTCGGGTTCGCCCAGTTTCATGCGGATGCACTCGATGGAAGTCATGCGGCCGTTCTCGGAATTTATCCGTAGCGGGGCGGCGAGGAATTCCATCTTGACGCCTTCTTCATCAGCGGCGTCAATTTCCATTATGTTGGCGGGCATTTCCTTGCGCGTCCGCCGGTAGAGGAGGACAACCTCGTCGGCGCCCAGGCGGAGCGAAGTGCGGGCGGCGTCGATAGCGGTGTTGCCGCCGCCGACCACGACCACGCGACCCTTGATATCCGGGTTGGTTTTCATCTCCACCTGGCGGAGGAACTCGACACCGGACAGGACGCCTGCGACCTCTTCGTTTTCCACCTGCATGGGTTTGCCGATCTGTGCCCCGAGACCGACAAAGACGGCCTCGAAGCCCTGTTTGAACAGGCTGTCGATGGTGAAGTCTTTGCCGAGGGTCTGGTTGACTTTAAGTTCCACACCGAGGTCGGTGATCCAGTTGATTTCCTTATCAAGAACATCCTTGGGCAGGCGATACTCGGGGATACCGTAGCGCAGCATACCGCCGGGTTTCGGCAGGGACTCAAAAATCGTGGGACGATAGCCTTCAACCACCAGATAATAAGCACAGGTCAGACCGGCGGGGCCG